>JAAYGB010000066.1 GCA_012727955.1 Bacillota bacterium | reverse complement strand
GCCCCAAAGTGGCCCCAAAACCGGTTTTTTGAGGGACTGGGATAAAAAGGAAAAACGCCGTAACATGCACGGCGTCTATGTTTGAAGTGGCAGGGGAGACAGGACTCGAACCCGCAGCCCTCGGTTTGGGAGATAGAAGGCTGAGGTTTATCTCGGCGCCCTTCCTGCACTGGCCGGATACCATATTCACCTATCTAGAGGAGGAGCAGGTTCTATTTACCTGTGATGGTTTCGGTGCCCATTACTGCGACCCTAAGGGGAGGATGTGGGCCAGTGCCATTGGCGGTCACATGGACCAGGTCCGCTACTACTATGACAGCATCATGAGCCCCTTTAAACCAAAGATCCTCGACGCAATGGAAAGGATCAAGGGGTTACCGATGCGGCTCATCGCTCCGGGACATGGACCCATCCTCGATGAAGATCTTTGGTCCTATGTTGATGCATACCAACGCTGGAGCAGCGATGAAGCCGAGGGAGAAAAGCGGATCGTGATCGCCTATGCTTCCGCCTATGGTCACACCCGACGGATGGCTGAAGGGATTTTGGAGGGGGTACAATCGGTGCCCGAGGTCACCGCGATTTTAGTCGATGTCAGTGAGATGACCGATGAAGAGATGGACACACTCCTGACTGACATCGACGGACTGATTGTTGGCTCCCCTACCTTTAACGCCGATGCCGTTGCCCCGATTTGGCGGCTGTTGTCTCACATCAATCCGATTAAGCACAAGGGGATTCTGGCCGGGGCCTTTGGCAACTACGGCTGGAGTGGGGAAGCCGTTGAACTCCTGGAGAAGAAAATGCACTCCGCGAAATTGGCTTTGGTACAGCCGGGGATGCGGATCAACTTTGCCCCAACGGCCGAGGAGTTGGCTGCTCTCAAAGAATGGGGCAGGGACTTTGCCACGGCTATGGTGAGGGAACCTACAGCGAAGAGCTAGACGTTTTAGGCCGGAGGCGGGGTACCTCCGGCCTAACCAATGATTAGCAGCAGCACTGCCACACCGATACCGCCGATGCCGTAGATTATTCCCAAGGCCCGGTAGAATTTGGCTTCCTTCACAAAGTTCAGCTGCTCTAACCGCCGGCAGTCAACGAACACTGCCCAAAGTCCGATCAAGGAGACGATGAGCCCGAACCACAGGGTATAGCGGTCGGCGAGCCAGCCCAGGAGGGAGTCAAGCAATACGGGGGTCAAACCTCTTCATCTCCTTTCCATCTCGGTCTGTTGCCATTGAGAATGGCAAGGAAGAATACGCCTAGAATCAGGGCGAGATAGATACCCGTTGCCAGTGAGAGCCAGTCTGCGAAGGCGTAGACGGCAACATCGTTAGGCGGGATTCGGGAAATCAGGTAGACGGGAGGAACTAAAAATCCCACCAGGGGAATGTAACTGGTAACATGAAACAGCTGGCCAAAGATCATCGCCAAGAGGTACAGCAAAATCGACAGACTCATGAACACAATTAGCGCCCAGGCTCCGACGTAGAAAACCGTTAACCTTTCGACAAGTAAGGTAGGCATCTCGATGGAAGTAACCACCTCCAGGCCGGGGAGAATCAGGACTTGGCTTTGTTGGACGCCAAAGACTGCGAGGGTGATGAGGCTGAGGACAAATACCGGCATTCCCACAAATATCAGGGCAGAGGGCACAATATACCGATGCTCTCGGGCGGTGCTCTCCGTCGATGACAGGAGCAACAAGGGCACCAGTACAGCACTGAGACGGCCCGTTATCAGCAGAGCTTCCTTTAGCTCGGGCAGAATGCCTCCATGAAGAATGGGGCGCAAACTCAGCCAATCGGCTTCAGGCCAGGTGAGAAGGGGCAAGAGGGACGCAATGGAGATGGCACCAAGGGCTACAAGGGTAGCCATTCTTCCCATGGGCTCAATCCCTTTGCGGGCCATATGCACAGAGACCAAAAGGAAAACTAGCGAGATCACCTCATTGGGAGTAGAATCCAGCAGGCTGACTTGCACCAATGCCGAAGATAAGCGGACTACCCGAGCCGTCTGTCCCAGCCACAAGAGAAACAGTCCCGCCCCCAATACCCATCCTAGGGTCTTGCCCACCACTGCCTGTAGGATTTCAACGATTCCCTCACCGGGAAACATCTGGCCCATCTTGAGAAAACACCAGCCGAGACCGGCGCCTATCGCGAGCACCAACAGTAGGACGAACCAACAATCGGGACCAACGGCCACCGCTAAGTCTCGGGGAAAGGACAGAAGTTGGACATCAAAGAGGGCGACAATTAAGATCGCGATGAGCTGCATCACTGATATCTTGTCGTTATCTCGATACATGTTGGTGATCACTCCAAACCTATGGGTCAGGACTAGGCCGTCATCCCGATACTTGTGATTTGCACCTGCACGTCAATGTCAACCTGGACTCGGGAAAACTCCTCGGGCCAATTGTCCTGCAGCTGTTCCCATGCCTTGGGATAATAGCGACTGATCAGCCAGCCGAATCTCACGACATCGGTTTGAAACTCTGACTGGAGCTTGTCCAGGGTGGCTCGGACGTCCTCTTCAATCTCCTTGGCCACCAACAACTCCGCCTCGCGAATCTCCTGCAGGCTAATCAGTGGTCTGGTGGGGCTGATTTCCGCGACACTGCCCTCCACGGACATCTTGATTTCAAAGCGGACTTGACCCCTTTCCACCTTCGGCTTAATGGTGGATTTAAACTTCCCGATGCCGAAGGTCAATTTGCTTTCCGGTTCCGGGTATCCTGAGATCACGATGTCGCCGCCTTCTCCCTCATTGAGCATGTAGGCCAGGGCGGCAGTTTCCTCCTCACCTAACCAGCCCACCATTTTCCAATCCTTGATCAGCGCGGTGCCACCAACTTTAATATCGGTTTTTCCCGGAGTAACTCGGGGGATATGGGCGTTTCCCGTCTCCCGCAATGACCTAATGATCCGGTTATATCCCCGGGGAATAAAGGAGTTACTTAAACGGCTGTGCTCGAGAATATCATAGATATATGTGGAGGCCAGCGGAGTAATGGGAGGCTGAACGGCAAAGACATCCTTGGCCTTGTCCGCGGCGATGACCACTTGAAATCGTCGGGTAAACTCCCTGTGTCTCTCGAAAAAATCAAGGATCTTGTCGAGCCCCTCTTCGGCCACGGCTTTGCTGATCACTACTACCCGAGTATGGCCCAGGAAGAGATCTAAGTTAGCCCGATTGGCCAATTCTCGAGCGGTGTCATAGATGGAGGGGCCTGTTCCCGCCAGCAACCAGAAGTTCTCGCCCCCGCCATTTCCCTGAACGCCGCCAGATTCACCTTGGGCTGAGGCGCCGAGTTTGGGAATTTCCAAGGTGATTAGATAGTGATCTGGGTGTTCTGGATCCTCGGCGAGATCGATGCCAATGCCTTGAATGAAGGCCCGATCTTGAATTTCAATCTGATCCCAACATCCCCCCAGGGAGAACATCAGCAGTATTACCAACAGGCAACTTAGGGCTTTACGCATCATCTTGGGTCCCTTTCTGATCAGACTGAATCGGTCTTTGTCTTTCCTTGTCAGCACTTCCGTAGATCGAGGGACGGCGACGGAAGACCTCCAGGGGTAGTCGCACCAAGGAGTCTTTAAGATCTCCCAGCTTCAGGGGCGCCCATGGAGCCAAGTAGGGTACGCCAAAGCTTTTCAAAGATAACAGGTGCACCATGATCAGCCAGCATACTACCACGACGCCAAACAGCCCAAACAGCGAAGCTCCAAGCATGATCAGGATCCTCAAGCCCCGAAAGGCCGTTGCCAAGGGCCATGAGGGAAGGGAAAAGCTGGAGATGGCTGTCAAGGCAATGACGATGACGATTCCCGGGCTGACCAGACCCGCGGACACCGCGGCTTCACCGACGATGAGTCCGCCGACGATTCCCACGGTTTGTCCAATGGCGCTGGGCAGTCGGACTCCCGCTTCCTGCAGCAGCTCTAAGGCCCCTTGCATAACGAAGGCCTCCAGGGCAGCGGGAAAGGGTACCCCGACCCGAGAACCGGCAATGCTTTGGGCCAGGGCCGTCGGCAGCATTTCCGGGTGAAAGGAGGTCAAGGCGATATACAGTCCCGGCAGGACCAAGGCAAAGAAGTTGCCGACGAAGCGGACCAGTCGGGCCAAGGTGGTAACATACCAACGGTTGTAGTAATCCTCCGGCGATTGCATCAGAGTATTCAAGGTGGTGGGGACCAGCAGCACCAAGGGAGCCCCATCCACGATGATTCCAATTCTTCCCTCGGCAATCGCGCCCACGACACTGTCGGGCCTTTCGGTGGTCTGGCAGGTGGGAAAGGGCGTATAGGAGTTTTCCTCGATGAGCTGTTCCACGAGACCGCTTTCCAGGACAATATCGGAGTCGATTTCAAGGAGACGCTTTTCCACTTCCTCCACCAATTTCGGATCTGCCAGGTCACCAACGTAAACCATGGCGACGTCGGTTTTACTCCGCCGCCCCAGTTTAAGGGGCTTAAACACAATATTGGGGTCTCGCCAGCGACGGCGAATCAGTGCGGTATTGACCCGCAGGGTTTCGGTGAAGGCGTCCCGGGGGCCGCGAATCACATTCTCTACAGCGGGTTCCGAGACACTGCGGGTGGGCCAACCCTTGGTCTCAAAGAGCAGAGCTTGATTATGACCGTCGACGAATACGGCAGAAACTCCTGACATGACCGCCAGGATGACCTCATCCATCGTTTCAACCCTGGTGGCCGAAGCCGTTGATACCAGGGCCGCCTCGAGATACTCAAAGGCCTGGCTGGGAGTGGCGTAACTGGGGGGAGTCAATCTCGCGTCGATGAGAATCGGTCTAATAATATGATTCTCCACTTCCGCCTTATCCACGAGACCTTCGGTAAAAAGCACCAAGACCTTATGTTTTCTTTCCGTTCCCAACAGGATCTCTCGCCGGACAACATCGGTGGCATCCTGCAGGACAAAATCCAACAGTTCCTTGATTTCTTCTAGACTTCTCGGCAATTGATCGTGACCGAAGGAGATACCCCTTCTTCTTGTCTTGCTAGGCTTACGGGATTTTGCCATCTGCAATTGTCACCCCCATCTGTATGGAGTATGGCTCAGAACCCTGCATTTATACGACTGGTCCATCGGACTGAGGGGGTGGGTCTTGGCAGGTATTAGCGGTTAGAGGCAGAAGCAGTAGCGGCAAGGGGGACGAAGGAGTATAGACTTTCCAAAGAGGGGTGAGATGCAGCGATGGCAAGGCAAGGAAAGGATCTTCATCGGCGAGATATATCGGTTATCGAGTGGATTAACCCCGTGGATTCACTGCAGCAAATTCAGTTTTGCCTCTTTGACTTTGATGGCACTCTTAGTTTGATTCGTGGCGGCTGGCAAGAGGTAATGATCAGTTACGGGGTTGAAGTTCTGCAAGAGACCAAGACCGATGAGATGGCTTGGCAGCTGGAGGAATTGGTGACGGAGTTTGTCACCGAACTTACCGGCAAACAAACCATCTATCAGATGATTCGTTTGGCCGAAGAAGTGAAATTGCGAGGAAAGGAACCGGCGGATCCCTTGGACTACAAACATGAATATCTGCGTCGGCTGATGCTCCGGGTCGGTCACCGCCGACAGGGATTGCTAGATGGGACCATTGATCCCGAGGAACTTCTGGTCCCGGGCTCGATTCAGCTGCTTACCTTGCTTCAGGAACGAGGAATAACCATGTATCTAGCCAGTGGTACCGACGATCCCGACGTTAAATTGGAAGCCAAAGCCCTCGGCATCGACGGTTACTTTGCCGGGATTTTCGGTGCCTTGGATGACTACAAGAGATTTTCCAAAGCCATGGTCATCGAACGGATCATCAGTGCTCACAACATCGATGGTTCACGGCTGTTGGGCTTTGGCGACGGGTTTGTTGAAATAGAAAACGTCAAGGAAGTGGGAGGAATCGCCATCGGAGTGGCCTCCGATGAAACCGGTCAGGGGGGAATGGACTCCTGGAAGCGGGAGCGGTTGATTGCCGCAGGTGCCGATGGGATTATCGCCGACTACCAGGACCTTACCTGGCTTGAGAAAGCCTTGAGCTAGAAAGGAATCTAGAAGTGGGCAGTTACAGCGAAACAAGGGGGGAGTAACTGTGGTCTATCCCAGATTCGATCCTACCAAGCTGAGGTTAAGACCCGTGACCGAGCGCGAGCACGACGTGTCGGTAGCTGACTTAGTTGATCTCGACTATACCGGGGAGTTTTCCCATCCCGCGTTGTCTATCGTCGCCGAGAGGATTCAACGGGCTCGATCTCAAGGGTCCGCGGTCATTGCGATGATGGGAGCTCATGTGATCAAGACGGGCATGAGTCGGTTTGTCATTCAACTGATGAAGGAGGGCTACCTGACCCATATCGCGCTCAATGGTGCTGGGGCGATTCATGACTATGAACTGGCCTTAGTGGGAGCAACCAGTGAAAGTGTGGCTCGGTATATCAGGAAGGGAGAATTTGGTCTGTGGCAGGAGACCGGCGGCATCAACGACATCGCCCGACAGGCCGCGACCACCGATCTTGGCTTTGGGGAAGCTTTGGGTCGTGCTATTTCTGAAGGGGATTTTCCCTACAAGGATATCAGCATCCTAGCGGCAGGATATCGGGCCAGGGTTCCGGTGACGATTCACGTAGCCCTAGGTCAGGACATTATTCATCAGCATCCCAACTGCAGCGGTGCCGCCTTGGGTGAGGTAAGCTATCGGGACTTTCTTACTTATGTACAGTCCGTTGACAACCTTGAGGGCGGTGTGCTCCTGAACATCGGAACCGCGGTGATGGGGCCGGAGGTCTACCTCAAGGCATTGTCGATGGTGCGCAATGTCGCAGAACAGACAGGACGAAGGGTAAGCCGGTTTACCACTGCCGTCTTTGACCTACACCCCTACGCCGATGAGGACTACCATCGGGAGATGTCCAAGGAGGATCCTCGCTACTACTACCGGCCTTGGAAAACGATTTTGGTGAGAACGGTAGCCGATGGCGGCGAGAGTTACTATATCCAAGGGGAGCACCGGCAAACGCTGCCTGCCTTGTATCATCTGCTGGCATCAGCGGCTAAGGGTACAGAAAGGGGAGGGTAGGGTGGATAGAAGGTGTCTGGAGCAGCTATTTTCCCGGTTGAAGCAGAAAACCGTGTTGGTAGTGGGTGATTTTTTCCTCGATCGGTATCTGATGATTGACCCGGCCAAGGATGAACCTTCTTTGGAGACGGGACTGACGGCATACCAGGTCGTCGAAGTGAGGAACAGCCCGGGAGCCGCAGGTTCCGTTGCCGACAGTTTGGCGGCCTTGGAAATCGGGCACGTGATGGCTTTGAGCCTGCTGGGAGACGATGGTGCTGGGTATGATTTACGCCGGGAACTGCACCGAAGGGGAATTAATACCGAGGCGATGATTATCGATGACCGACTTCGGACTCCAACCTACACCAAGCCGATGCGGCAGCAGGGAGAAGGAGACGTCGAACTGAATCGCTTGGACATCAAGAATTTCTCTCCCACTCCCCCGGACATCGTGGACAAAATCGCGGCGAGATTGGCGGCGTTGGCTCCGAAGGTCGACGGAATCGCGGTCATCGACCAAGTGGCAGAGGCAGAGTGCGGCGTTGTCACTACTGCCCTTCGGCAACACCTAACCCAAATCGCCCAGACCTACCCTGATTTGCCTATCATAGTCGATTCCAGGGCCCGCGCTTGGCAGTATCGCAACGTGATGCTAACTCCCAATGCCCAGGAAGTATTGGCAGGTAGAGGTGGGTACGAGTCTGAAGAGGTTGACGATGGGCAATTAGCAGCCGTTGGACAGGAGTTATACAGCCAGGCTGGCCGGCCGGTGTTTATCACCCTGGGAAGTCGGGGGCAGTTGGTCATAACCAAGTCCCGTTCCTCTTTAGTGCCCACCATCTTCGTCCCTGGCCCCATTGATGTTGTTGGGGCAGGAGACAGCGCCATGGCGGGAATTCTCGCAGCCCTGATGTCCCAATGGGAGCCCATAGACGCCGCCAAGCTCGGCAATGTCACTGCGTCTATCACTATCCAGAAGTTAGGCACAACGGGGACAGCTTCCCCTGCAGAAGTCTTGGCCCAAGCCCCACTATTTCAACATCTGACGCCTCGCAAGTGGGGCAGTTCATAGGTAGTTAATAGCCAGATAATAAGTCAATTATCTGAATTTCCCGGGAAATAGCAAATGCGGGGTTGGCAGCGCTCAACCCCGCACTTGTCGTCGAATCTTTCGTTCTCCCATCTATTTAACAGGGAAGCCGGCCACAGAACCCGGAGCCGGAGCAACGGGACCGCCGCCGGCTAACTTAGACACGGTAGCGATTCGATTCATCGGAATCTCGAGAATGACGTTACCGTTGATGAGGACAATATATTCGGGATAGACACGAGTAAGGATCCCCGATACGGCACTATACCGTCCGCCGGAGGTTAGGATCACTAGGACGTTATCGTTGACTTGCCGCCGCAGGAGCCGATACCAGTCTCCGCCGTAGTCATAGCCGCCATAGCCATATCCATAGGGTTCCCGGCGGTAGTCACCATAGCCATCATAGCCGCCATAGCGACAATCGTCGTAGCAGCCATAGTCGTAGCCGCTATATCCGTACGCCATACCCAATTCTCCTTTCTGTGTAGAGTAGGATTTACCATAGCATACTCGCTAAGAAAAAAACTTGGAAAGGAGAATTTTCCTATTCTTATCTTCCCAGCCCAAAATAGGAACGGGATCCCAGATTAGTCTACGGGCCGCATAAGGGGGAAGAGGACGCAATCCTTGATATTCTCAGTATTGAGGAGGACTTGAGCTAAGCGGTCAATCCCCAATCCCCAGCCGGAGATAGGAGGCATACCGTACTCCATTGCCGTGATGTAGTCCTCATCCATCACCATGGCTTCTTCATCGCCGGCACTTCGCAGCCTAGCCTGTTCTTCCAGGCGCTTCCTTTGCTCAATGGGATCCACCAACTCAGAATAGGCGTTGACGATCTCAGCGCCATTGACCAACAGCTGGAAGCGATCGGTGATCCGACCGTCCTCATCATTGGCTCTGGCCAGAGGGGAAAGTTCGATGGGATGTCCCACTAAGAAGGTCGGCTGGATCAACTTGGGTCGACTGACCTTCTTGTACAGCAGGTCAATCAGGTTGCCCTTGCCTAAGGCCTTGATATTATCGTGCTCCAGGGTAATGCCCCGTTCTTCGATGGCCGCGAGCAGATCTGCTGCCGTGGGATACTCATTGATGTCGATCCCAGCATCGGCAATTAGCAGGTCCCGGAAGGATTTCACCGGCCATTCCCCGGAGAAATCGATGCGATGGTCCCCGATTTGAATTTCCGTCGAGCCAAAGAGCTCTTTCACCACCTGCACTAACATGCGCTTAATCAGCTGCATGTTGTCCTGGTAGTTCCAATAGGCGCTGTACCCCTCAATCATCGTAAAGTCCTGCAGATGAGTAGGGCTGATGCCTTCGTTACGGAAGTTCCTTGCCACTTCAAAGACATGGGTGAAGCCACCGACGATCAGTCGCTTGAGGTAGGTCTCTGGAGCAATTCGCAGATATAGGTCAATGTCCAGGGCATTGTGGTGGGTGACAAAGGGCTTGGCCAAGGCTCCCGAAGGTTTGGGTTGTAACACCGGGGTTTCAACTTCTAAGAACCCTTCATTTTCCAGGAAGCGACGGATAGCACTGACCATCTTGGTGCGAAGGACAAAGCGCTGCCTAGTTTCTTGATTCATAATTAGGTCAAGGTAGCGCTGGCGATAGCGGGCTTCGACATCGGTCAGGCCGTGCCACTTCTCCGGTAGAGGCCGCAGGGCTTTACCCAGGAAGGTGTATTCATCAATCCGCAGGGTCTTCTCTCCAGTACGGGTGGTAAACATCTCACCCTTGGCCCCGATAAAATCGCCAATATCAATGGTTGAATGAAAGACAGAGTACACCTCTTCGCCGACTACGTCTTGGCGTAGGGCCAATTGGAGATCTCCCAGTAAGTCGCTGACTCGGATAAAGGTTAGCTTGCCAAAGCGGCGGATATTGAGGATGCGGCCAGCTACCTGGACGTCGGCCACCCCATCGGCTAGCTTGGCTGCTTCCTCTAAGGTGTGAGTCACCTCGTATTTTTCGGGGTAGGGGTTAATCCCTAACTCCCGCAGTCGGGTCAGTTTTTCCCGACGGACTAGTTCTTGATCCGTTAAGGCCATCAGCTATAGCCTCCTTGTCTTGTTAGAGTGTATGCAAAGATAAAGTATATGCAAAAAACAAAAATGCTCACGCCCCATTAGGACGAAAGCATTTTCCGCGGTACCACCTAACTTGGTCGCCACCGACAACGGCGCGACCCTCTCTATCTCCCGGTAACGGGGGAGTAGTCGGCAAAACTACTTTCTCACAGGATCAGCAGATCCCAAGGTGAGATTTTTTCGTTTTGCGGCTCCGCAGCTCTTATTCACCGATGCTGGTTTACTGCACTTCCACCTTCCTGCAGCTCTCTGGGAAACCGGTTCTCATCGGCTACTAGGTCTGCATCAACGCCTGTAGCAGGAATCAATTGGCATGCTTGCGGCTGTATTATACCGATTCTGGTTGTCAGCGTCAAGGGGTTAGAGTTGACCGGCGGTCACCCTAACCTGTATGATTATGAAAAAGCACTTCATAAATCCCAGACTGGAGGTTTCCGATGGCAAACCAAGAGGCAGTCGGTCACCAAGACAACTCGGTGGTTGTCTTTGACCGGGTAAACAAATTCTTTGGCTCCCATCAAGTTCTCTTTGATATTACCACTGAGATCTATGCCGGTGAAACAGTGGTGCTGCTGGGCCCCAGTGGTTCGGGAAAAAGCACCATGCTGCGGTGTATCAACGGTCTAGAGAAGGTACAAAGTGGTCGCTTACAGGTACTGGGCTATGATCTGACGGACCCCAATACCGATATGAAAGAGCTCAGTGCTCAGATTGGGATGGTGTTTCAATCCTTTAATCTCTATCCCCATATGACGGTACTGGACAACATCACCTTGGCTCCCAGGAGGGTGCTGAAACTGGATCGAACCGTTGCTGAGGAAAGGGGACATCAGCTCCTGGAGCGAGTTGGGATTCCCGACAAGGCCCACGCCTATCCCAGTGAGCTGTCCGGTGGACAACAACAGCGGGTGGCGATAGCCCGGTCCTTGGCTATGGAGCCGAAAATCATGCTCTTTGATGAACCCACTTCCGCTTTGGACCCAGAAATGATCAAGGAGGTCCTCGATGTGATCAAGGACCTGGCCGGCAAAGGAATGACCATGGTCCTAGTCACCCATGAAATGGGCTTTGCTCGAGAAGCCGCCGATCGGATCCTCTTTATCGATGGCGGAAGAATCATCGAGGAAGGTACTCCCGATCACTTCTTTGATCATCCGACCCAGGAGCGGACTAAGGCCTTTCTTAGTAAGATTCTTTGACCGGTTGGACTTGGCCAGCCCGATAGTCAACTAGGCGTTTCACGATACTGGCCATGGGTTGCTGCAGCAAGATACTTAAGATCACCGGCATGGCCACTAGGGGAGGGAAATACGCCAGGGCAATGACAATTCCAGCGCCGTTGTTGCGCATTCCCGAGACAAAGGAAACGGAGATTCTCGATCCCAAATCCTTGGGAAAAAGCAGTGACGCAAAACCAAATCCCGTCAGATAGGATAGGAGTACGTAGGCGAACACCGCAAAGATGATGACAAATACCCTGGGTCCCACATCACTGAGGTAGGGACGCATGACCGCACCGTTGATGGCCAAAATGAGAAACACGTTAAGCCGGACCCCCAAGTCTAGGTAGGGTTTGGCTTTTTTCGTTGTTGCAGGGAATTTCTGGCGAAACAACAGGCCAATGATACAGGGAATAATTACTGTCTTAATCAGCTTGACAACCAGGGCCTGGGCATCAAACTCCACCAGTTGTCCTGCCATAACGCCCATAACTCCTGGGGTAACCAGTCCAGCCAGGAAAGTCGTCAAGGTAATAATCGACAGAGTTAGAGGAAGGTTGCCTTTGGCCAGGTCCGTCCAGAAGGCGGAGGTCATGGCTACCGGCAAAACGGCAATCAGAACCAACCCTGCGGTGATCTCCGGGTGATTGGGAAACAGGAGGCTGCCCAGACCAAAGGCCAGCAGGGGAAGAAAACCATAGATAAACAAGACGATAGCAAGAATCTGAAAGGGCGACTTGAGAACATTAAGAAACTCCCTGGGCGTACATCCCAAGGCCAAGGTAAACATGTTCACCATAAGAATAAAGCTGGTTAAACCTTCAAATGTCGCAAAAAATCGGGGAAGAAGCAACCCCAACGCTAGGGATGTGAGGATAAGGGCGATGTAGCGTTGCTCGACCCAATCCCGAAACCTCTGGAAGGTTGATACAGTCTGCATAGTCATTCCTCTTTTCTGTTTCGCTTCTGGCTGCGATTTGTCGTTTGTTCATGCATCGATTCCCCTTTCTGCGGCAAGAATCCTGCTCCTGGTCCAACTTAGAGGGTAGGGCTGCGGCAGGTAAATGGCCCCTGGGCCCCGAAAGGGTGATTACGTATAGGGAACAAGGTCAGGAGTGGATGCGATGCTGGCGGATTATCATATGCACTTGGAAAACGGTCCTTTAACGGTGGAATATATTGCTCAGTTTGTCGAGGTCGCTCAGGCTCGGGGAGTAACCGAGGTGGGAATCAGTGAACACTGCCACCACTTTGTTGAATACCGACGAATAATGGAGCACTTGGCGACGGGACCGGGTACTTACCGGGAACTTGACGAGTTTTTTTCGCAATGTTTTCATACCCCGATTGCAGAGTACATCGATGTGCTTAACCAGGCGCGGCAGGCCGGTTTACCCATCAAGATTGGGATAGAGGTGGACTACATCCCTGGCTTTGAGAGGGAAATCGCCGAGTTTATCGCGGGACAGGAGTGGGATTACGTCTTGGGATCGGTCCACTACCTCGGCAAATGGGCGATAGACTTTAGCCCAGATCTAGGCTGGCAGGAAAGGGACGTAGATCAGGTATATGAAGAGTATTTCTCGACTCTGCAACAGGCGGCTCGTTCAGGGCTCTTCGATGTGATTACCCATCCCGACTTGGTCAAGATCTTTGGCCATCGACCAGGGATAGCATTGGATAGAATCTACGCAGAGACGGCAGCGTCTATGGCCGAGGGCGGAGTTTGTTGTGAGGTCAGCGCCGCGGGTATACGCAAACCCGTAGGGGAAATTTACCCGGCACGGGAACTGCTGGCAGAGTGCCAAAGGCGCAACGTGCCCATTACCTTTTCGTCGGACGCCCACTATCCTCAGGAGGCCGGTGAAAATCTCCACCAAGCGGTGGCCTTTGCCAAATCCTGTGGGTATACACAGGCCGCCACCTTTACTGCCCGCCAGATGACACTGTATCCCCTAGATTAGCAGCTTTTTTGGAGAAAAGGGCAAAGCAAAGGACATAGGATAGGAGCGTGACCGATGAGTCTTTCGGGACAGTTGACTAAACTGGAGCATCAACGGGACAAGCCGATTCAATATCACTTACGCCTAGGCAACGAACGGATTTCCCTCAATGACTTACTGGAGAAAAGGATTACTATTTCCTTCGAGGATAAGATCGAATGCATCGCCTGCGGTCGGGTGATCAAGAAAACTTACAATAGCGGTTATTGCTATCCCTGTTTTCGCGACTTACCGGAAAATGACCTCTGTATCGTTAAACCCAGTCTCTGTCACCATCACAAGGGGACCTGTCGAGACAGTCAGTGGGGAGAAAGTCATTGTATGCAGCCCCACATTGTCTATCTAGCCATTAGCAGTGAACTCAAGGTGGGCTTGACCCGTCGGGATAATCATTTTTCCCGGTGGACGGACCAGGGTGCGGTGGAGGGCCTTGTTTTGGCGGAACTGCCCACCCGGAAACTGGCTGGGGAGTTGGAGTTAGCCCTAGCAGAACATGTATCGGATCGCACCGACTGGCGCAGGATGTTACAAAATAGAGTTACCGATCGAGATTTAGCGCAGGCTCGCACCGAGCTGATTGAGCGGGTGCCCGCCGAATACCGGCAGTATCTACTTCCTGCGCAAGAGATTGTTCAATTGGAGTATCCCATGGTGGCTGCGGCACCAAAGCTTAAGTCCTTTGACCTGTTAAAGCAGGCAACGGTTAGCGGGCAGCTGGTGGGAATCAAGGGACAATACTTAATTCTTGATAACGGAGTATTTAACGTCAGGAAGCATTCCGGGTTTTACATCAGCTTTAGTTACTAGTAATTCGAAACCGATCCCCTAAACTGGCTCCTTTTGGGGCTCAGGTCTAGGGGGTCGTTGTTATCAGATGGGCTACAATATTGCAGGGAATTCTACCGGACTACAGAAGCACTATTCCTAGTGGGTGATCCCCGAAGGTGAGGGTTACAGACATGGAAGATATGGTATCAATCATCATGCCTGTTTATAATGTTACTGACTACGTTGGCGAGAGTATCAAGTCCATTCAAGACCAAACCTACGTCAATTGGGAATTACTGGTGGTTAACGACGGTTCCACCGACGATACGGCAGAGGTTGTTGCTGCTCTGGCAGATAAAGATCACCGCATCAAGCTGATCAATCAAGCCAATGGAGGAGTCTCTCGGGCCAGAAATACCGGATTGGATTTGGCAAAGGGCAGCCTAATCAGCTTCCTCGATGGTGATGATCTGTGGGAACCCACTTTCTTGGCTGATTTAATTGAAGCTAAGAACCGTACCGGAGCAGGGATGGCCTATTGTGCCTATGATCATTTGCATCGGAACCGCCTACGGCGAAAATACCGATATCAGACCCCCAGCGGCCGGATCTTGCTGGCCGCGATCAAAGGTACCGTCCGAATCCACATTTGCGGTTTGGTTGTGGACAGGTCCATAGTGTCCGCCAACAATCTGAGTTTTACTCCAGACTGCCCCTATGCCGAAGATTGGGAGTTCATCGCCAAGGTGTTGACCTTGACGGACGCAGCGAGGGTATCTGAAAGTCTCCTGATCTATCGGGTTCGCCGCGGTTCTGCAATCCACTCTCAATGGGACTGGCGCAAGCGGATTCACGGCATCTGGGTGAAGGAGCGGTTGGCGGATTTTATCCAGGAGCACTTGCCCAAGGGCCCACAGCGGAGGGAGATTTTGCAAGCCCTGCGCCAAAGAACTGCCTACGATGCCTATCGTTTTTTTTGGCGGATGGTGAAAAACGGGTACCATGAAGATGCGATGAGATTACTGCAGGATCCTAGATACCGCCGGTACTTTGATGATGTCGATCCCGCTACTCTAAAGAGCTCAGAGCGGTGGAAGTATCGACTGGTTAGCTCCCAGAACCCTCTGGCCTGGAGCTTAGCTAGGTTGGTGCCATAGGGCCCAGTGATTCCAGTAATTATCGTAATCACTAACGTTGCACAAGGAAGGATTGAAAGATGAGCTTTAGGATACCACGCCCGATAATTAAGCGGATTTGGCGGGCAGTGATTGAATTTGATTTACTCTCCGAAGGTGACCGCGTCTTGATTGGAGTTTCCGGTGGGAAGGATAGTGCCTTCCTACTGCGAGCGATGAAGGTCATTGCCGATACCGCTCCCTTTCACATTGACCTGGGCGCGATTCATATCGATTTGGGATTTGAAAGAAACAATCTGGCGGATATCGCAAGGCTCTGTCAGGAAGCGGGGGTTGAGCTTTTGATTGAGCACACCCAAATTGCTGAAATCGCCCTCAACCACCATAGGCAGAATCCCTGTGCTCAGTGCGCCTATTTTCGTCGCGGTGTCTTGAACAGAACCGCCGTCAGGGAGGGATACAATAAAGTTGCCTACGGCCATCATCTCGACGACGTCGTGATTACCTTCTTGATGAGCCAATTGTATTCCGGACACCTGCGTACCTTCCTGCCCAAAACCGTCCTCGATCGATCCGGAATTACCGTTATTCGCCCCCTAGTCTATCTACGGGAGCATGAAATCATCAAGATGCTAAAGCAATTGGATTTTACCCCCATTGATTCCCCCTGTCCCCTGGATGGAAACTCTAAGCGGGCAGAAACCGCAAAGTTAATCCATGAACTAACCAGGAATAATCCTTATATTTTCTCTAACATAGCGGCGGCTATGCGGGAGGGGGCTCATGTCGAGTTATGGCCCCGACAATTGAGCAAGGAAGAGATGCACACCCGGCATCGCCAACTGATGGGACAACAGGAGAGGATCAACGATGACACAGACCGTTCATGACAAAAATGGGGCTTTGGGATTGGTGCAGATCTATACCGGGCCCGGAAAGGGGAAGACCACCGCTGCCTTAGGGCTAGCAATTCGGGCCATTGGCCATGGTATGCGAGTGGTTGTTATTCAGTTTCTGAAGGGCAAAGATCGACCGGGCGAGGTGATCTTTGCCGAGAAGTTCTGTCCCAGCCTGCTGCGATTTCACCGATTTGGCACTGGAGAATTTATCATCAATCGCCAAGCAACCCCGGAGGAAGTAGCTTCAGCTAAGGAGGGGATGGCTGCGGCGGCGGAAATTGTGGCTTCTGGTGGAGCAGACATTCTCATCCTCGATGAGATCAGCCATGCTGTTAATCTCAACCTGGTGTCGGCCCAGGAGGTAAATGACCTGCTGGCAGCCCGACGATATCCCATGGAGATAATCCTCACTGGACGGGATTTTCCCGAGGAAATTTTGGAACAAGCTAATCTTATTTCTGAAATTCAAGAAATTAAGCACCCTTTTGGGGAGGGAATTTCTGCCAGAAAGGGTATAGAGTATTAGCGGCCACTCCAGGGAAAGTTGTCGAAATACACTGGTAAGACAGTGCTTGTCAGTGTATTGAAACGGGTGGTTGCCTGTGTTAAAATATGGCTGGATTGGCAACAGCACGAAATGTAAGGCCAGACAAATTGTTCAGAACATAGCAAGGAAACCAGCAGTTGTCTAATGCGGCAATCTTAAGTTGTAGAAAGGAGGGGCACAAGAGACGAGGATTCTGGCCTAAGCTGAATTATCAATTAATTTAGCGCTGTATGATAGTTGCCAACTGCAGTTGTCAAAACAGAAGGAGGAGAGGACATGAGTACTACCGTCGGTCTGATCATTGGTATTCTATCCCTCGTGGTTGCCTACATGTACTCATCCCGGATCAATGCCGTATCCGCAGGCACTGAACGGATGAAGGAAATTGCAGGCTACATAGAAGAGGGCGCTATGGCTTTTCTCAAAAGAGAGTACCGAGCCTTGGCAATCTTTGCCGTCGTGATGTTTCTTATCCTTACTTTTGCACCGGGTCTTGGTATTTCCGTTGCACTGTGCTTTGTGCTAGGGGCTGTTTTCTCCGTTCTGGCCGGCTACTTTGGCATGCGGGTAGCTACTAGAGCTAACGTACGTACTGCTAATGCAGCTCGGGAAAGTGGACTGGCCCAAGCCTTGAACGTAGCCTTTTCCGGTGGCGCCGT
The DNA here is from genome assembly GCA_012727955.1 of Bacillota bacterium. NCBI lineage: Bacteria > Bacillati > Bacillota > Bacillota bacterium. Next base: position 80,657 of record JAAYGB010000066.1, on the reverse strand, counting down.
TATGGGATTGTCTGTAGTGGGATTAGGTCTGCTGGGAGTCAGTTTATTGTACATCATTTACGGTGATCCCAACATCATTACCGGATTTGGTCTTGGCGCTTCCTCGATAGCGCTCTTTGCCCGTGTCGGTGGTGGTATCTACACTAAGGCTGCTGACGTTGGCGCTGACCTTGTTGGTAAGGTAGAGGCCGGTATTCCCGAGGACGATCCCCGCAACCCTGCGGTTATCGCTGACAACGTTGGTGACAACGTCGGTGACGTAGCGGGCATGGGTGCTGATCTCTTTGAATCCTACGTCGGTGCCATCATCTCGGCCATCACTTTGGGTGCTCTGGCCTATGGTGTGCAGGGAGTTGCCTTACCCATCCTCTTGTCTGCTCTCGGGATTGTTGGGTCCATCATTGGAACCCGCTTTGTCCGAGGCGACAGAGATCCTGCTAAGGCTTTGCGTATGGGTGAATACGTAGCCGCTGCTATTGTAGTCATCGGTACTTTGGTCCTCAGCCAAAGCTTGTTGGGAACCCTGGCTCCCTTCGTGGCTGTGGTTGCCGGTCTCGTTGTTGGAATGGCTATCGGTCAGGCTGCCGAGTACTACACCTCTGATGCCTATGCTCCCGTCAAGAGAATTGCAGCCCAGTCCGAGACTGGTCCTGCTACCACCATTATTAGTGGTCTGTCTGTAGGTATGTATTCAACTGCTATTCCTGTCATACTGATTGTGGCCGGTATTCTCGTTGCCTTCTTTGCCGCCGGTGGCAGTAGCGATATTACCAAGGGATTGTATGGCATTGCTCTGTCGGCCGTTGGTATGTTGGCAACCTGTGGGATGACCATTGCTGTCGATGCCTATGGTCCCATTGCTGATAACGCCGGTGGAATCGCTGAGATGGCTGACTTGCCCTCTGAGGTACGGGATATTACCGATAGACTTGACTCCGTCGGTAACACCACCGCTGCCATCGGTAAGGGTTTTGCCATTGGTTCCGCAGCCTTGACGGCTCTGGCGCTCTTTGCCTCATATTCTCAGGCTGTGCAGCTAAGCCTTATCGACCTGCTGGATCCGTTGGTAATTGCTGGCCTGTTTATCGGTAGTATGTTGCCCTTTGTGTTCTCAGCCATGACCATGGATGCTGTCGGTAAGGCGGCGAACCAGATGATTGAAGAGGTGCGCCGGCAGTTCCGGAGCATTCCTGGAATTATGGAAGGAAAGGCAAAGCCTGAGTATGCCAAGTGCGTGGACATTTCTACCGCTGCCGCGCTGCGTGAAATGCTCGTTCCAGGCTTAATTGCCGTTGTCGCTCCCTTAGCCGTAGGTCTGTTGTTGGGTAAGGCCGCCTTGGGTGGCTTGTTGGCTGGCGCATTGTTCTCCGGTGTAATGATGGCCATCTTTATGGCTAACGCCGGTGGAGCCTGGGACAACGCCAAGAAGTACATTGAAGGAGGCGCTCACGGCGGTAAGGGTTCCGAGGCCCACCATGCTGCCGTTGTCGGCGACACCGTAGGCGACCCCTTCAAGGATACTTCTGGACCTTCCATCAACATTTTGATCAAGCTGATGACCATTGTTGCGCTGGTCTTCGCACCGCTATTCATGTAGCCGCAAGAAGTGTAACCACAGGCATGAATAGCAACTAGACCTATTTCGGCACCCCTTAAGGATTTTCCTAGGTGGTGCCGATTTTTCTATCGGGCCCGTTGTCTGGGGGGAAATAACAGGAGATGAAACGGCGATGGGTAACTTAGTGAGTGGATCAGTGTGAAAGGGAGGTCAACAGCATGGAGGCAAAGGCTTGGAAAACGGGTCTTGATTATCTCGTCGAAGTATACGGAGAGCATCGGGTAAGTTCTGCGATGGCCAAATTGGGCGAGCTGGTAATCGAGGTGCCCAGCTGGGGCTTTGGCCGGGGAGGTACCCGGTTTGGCTCCTTTATTGACGGTAGTGAGCCGCGGGACTTGGCCGGGCGATTGGCTGAGGCTGGGAAGCTGTATCAGCTAACGGGGCAGGGGAAGAAAGTCGCCTTTCACTTTCCTTGGGACGGAGAGGGTCCGGAGTGTGCTCCTGAGATCAAGGTGTTACTGAAGAAGTACGGACTGGAGGCCGGAGCTATCAACTCCAATATGTTTGAGCCCCGAGCTGAGGGTCCCCTCAACTATGAACTGCGACTGGGCTCCTTTACCCACCCCGACAAGAAGGTGCGGGCCGCTGCGGTAGCCCATAACATCGACTGCTTGGAAATTGGTCGCGCCTTGGGCAGCGGCCTATTGAGCGTGTGGCTTCCCGATGGCAGCAATTCTCCGGGCCAGACCAGTCTCTACGATCAGGCCGATTGGCTGGAGTCCAGTCTCCAGGAAATATACGCTGCCTTGCAGCCGCAAGAGAAGCTCCTACTGGAGTACAAGTTCTTTGAACCAGGATTTTATTCCACTGCCGTTGCCGACTGGGGCAGGGCCTTAAAGGTCTGCGAAAAGCTCGGTGACCAGGCCGAGGTTTTGGTGGACTTAGGCCATCATCCCCTGGCCACTAATATTGAGCAGATCGTTGCATTGCTGCTGCGAGAAGGACGCCTCGGTGGTTTCCACATTAATGATAGAAAGTATGCCGACGATGATTTGGCCGCGGGGTCCATCGATCCTGCTCAGCTCTTTAGGATATTCGTCACCATTCTCGAGGGAGAGGAGCGGGGCTTGACGCCGGTGGCGGAGATCAACTTCACCATCGACCAAAGCCACTGTATCAAGAATCCCACCATGGAACTGGCAGAAACCATTGAGAACATTCAGATGGCCTTTATTAGAGCCTGCATGGTGGATCAACAGGCCCTGGCTGAAGCTCGTGCTCAAAAGGACCTGATTAGGGCCGATGCTATTTTGCGAGATGGTTTCAATTGTGACCCGAGGCCTCTGTTGCAGGCCTATCGGGACAGCAAGAACCTAAGCTTAGATCCCTTGGTCTAAGCTACGATTACCCGTCAGTTCGAAAAGCCAGATTTTGTTTGCTGGGGAGGCGAGAAATCCGCCTCCTTTTTCTACTTCCTTTTTCTGGCAAACTTGCGGGCAGGAAGCCTTGGGCCTCGAGGTAATAGCATCTGGGCTGGTTGTTAAACCTTAGTAAAAGGCTCGGAATTAGTATTGAGGTTTGGCTCCGTCTCGGTTACACTGAAAGTGAACAGAGAATGAGAACAATTATCCTTAAAGCCCGGTGCTCTAAAGTCCAGTGATTTAGAGCTTAGTGGTTGTTGGCAGCCGCTATGCTGCCAGTTTCGGAAAGCGGAGGAGTGTAGTCAAATGAGCCAAGCCTATCGGAATTTTCGCGGCAGTGTATGGAGGAACCAAATCGATGTCCGCGACTTTATTCTCAATAACGTGACTCCCTACACCGGCACCGGTGACTTTCTCGTCGGTCCCACGGAAAGGACAACTGATCTGTGGAAGCAATGTTTGAAGCTTCTGGAGAAGGAACATGCCGCCGGCGGAGTACTGGATATTGATGCCGGTACTCCAACCACCATCACCAGTCATCGGCCGGGATACATTGATAAAGACAATGAGATTATTGTCGGACTACAGACCGACGCACCACTGAAGCGTGCCATTAACCCCTGGGGTGGAATACGGATGGCCACCCAGGCCGCTCACCAATATGGTTATGAGTTAGACCCTCAGGTGACTGAGACTTTCACGAAGTACCGCCGTACCCACAATGACGGGGTGTTTAAGGCCTATACCAAGGAGATGCGTGCACTGCGGCACGCGGGACTGTTGACGGGGTTGCCCGATGCCTACGGTCGGGGAAGGATCATCGGTGACTATCGTCGGGTGGCCTTATACGGCGTGGATCGACTGATTGCTGCCAAGCAAGAGGAATTGGACAATCTCACAGTGATCAATGAGGAGACCATTCGCCTGCGAGAAGAGGTGGCCGATCAGATTACCGCCCTTCAGGATCTGAAAAGTATGGCTGCCAGTTACGGCTTTGACATTAGTCGGCCGGCGGAAAATGCCCTAGAAGCGGTGCAGTGGCTCTACTTTGGCTACTTGGCAGCAATCAAGCAGCAAAACGGCGCCGCGATGTCCTTGGGACGCACCTCTACCTTCCTAGATATTTACATCCAGCGGGATCTTGATGAAGGTACTTTGACCGAGGAACTGGCCCAAGAACTTATTGACCAGTTTGTGATCAAGCTCCGATTAGTGCGGCAGCTGCGGACCGAGGAGTACAACGCGCTGTTTTCTGGGGATCCCAACTGGGTGACGGAATCCATCGGTGGAATGGCAGAGGATGGAAGAACGCTAGTGACCAAGACTTCCTTCCGGATGCTCAACACGCTGTACAACCTAGGCCCCGCCCCAGAGCCGAACCTGACGATCTTGTGGTCGACGCAGCTGCCTCGAGGATTCAAGGAATTCGCGGCCAAGGTTGCCGTTGATACCAGTTCTATTCAGTTTGAAAACGATGACCTGATGCGGCCTAGGTTCGGCGATGACTATGGAATCGCCTGCTGTGTCTCTGCGATGGCCCTGGGTAAGCAGATGCAGTTCTTTGGGGCCCGGGCCAACCTGCCCAAGGCGCTGCTGGTTCTCCTCAATGAAGGGAAGGACGAACTGGAGGGTCTGCAGGTCGCTCCGGTATTCTTGCCCAAGCAAGAGGGAGTTCTCGATTACGATACCGTTCGCAGCGCCTTTTCAAAGATGCTGAAGTGGTTGGCAGCGATTTACGTCGATACCATGAATGTGATTCACTATATGCATGACAAGTACGCCTATGAGAGTGTGTTAATGGCGCTCCATGATGCCAAAGTTGAGCGACTGATGGCCTTTGGTATGGCAGGACTGTCGGTGTTGGCTGATTCCTTCTCTGCCCTCAAGTACGCCAAGGTTACTCCCATCTACGATGAAAATGGGATGATTAAAGACTTTGAGATTGAAGGGGAGTATCCGCAGTTTGGCAATAACGATCCCCGTGTCGATGATATCGCTAAAGAGCTAGTCGCGGAGTTTTCCAGATATCTCAAGGAGCAGCCAACCTATCGTGATGCTAAACACACCTTGAGTATTTTGACTATCACCTCGAATGTTGTTTACGGGAAGAAAACCGGAGCAACCCCCGATGGCAGAAAGGCAGGGGAGCCCTTTGCACCGGGCGCAAATCCGATGCACGGCCGAGACAAGAACGGTGCCTTGGCATCCCTGAGTTCTGTCGCCAAGATTGATTACGATGATGCCCTCGATGGAATCAGTTACACCTTCTCCGTTACCCCGAAGGCGCTGGGTAAGGATGATGGGGCTCGAGTTACCAACCTTGTCGGCTTGATTGACGGCTACTTTGGCTCCCAGGGACATCACATCAATGTCAATGTCTTTGATCGGGAATTGCTGCGGGATGCGATGGAACACCCTGAGAAATACCCACAACTGACCATCCGGGTTTCTGGATATGCCGTTAACTTTATCAAGCTGACCCGAGAGCAACAGGAGGAGGTAATCAGTCGGACGATTCACTCCTCGGTGGTCTAGAAAGGACGTGAGACAGGTGAAGGGATTTGTCCATTCGATCGAAACCTTCGGAACCGTTGATGGCGATGGAATCCGGTTTGTCCTGTTCTTGGCGGGGTGTAAACTGGGATGCAAGTTTTGTCACAATCCCGACAGTTGGAATATCGCAGCCGGTGAGCCGATGAGTGCTGAGGAAGTCATCGCTCAAGTTCAATCCTATCGGGCCTACTATGAGGCTACGGGAGGGGGCTTGACCATCTCCGGTGGCGATCCCTTGGTTCAGCCGGAATTCACCGCCGAGATATTACGGCAGGCTAAGTCCGCGGGCATCAACACCTGTCTGGAAACATCGGGTCACGGCGATAGCGATAAATTTGGCAAGCTTGTGCAGCTGGCGGATTCGGTTATGTACGGCTTAAAGGGGTTTTCCACCGAAGTCTACCGAAAGTTGACGGCCCATGACGGCTCTCTGGTTCGGAGGAATTTGAAGCTCTTGGGCCGGTCAAAGAGCCAGGCACGCCTTCGGTACTTGGTGATCCCCGGTGTCACCGACACCGACGAAGAACTAACGCAGCTGTCTCGTTTCCTGCGGGACTTGCCCTGTGATTTTGTAGTTGAGCCCATCGCCTATCACACCATGGGCATTCCAAAGTGGGAGGCTCTAGGCCGACCCTATCAATTGGAGGATTTGCGGCCGCCGACCAGTGAGGAGATGGAGCAGTTCATTCTCTCCTTGAGAGGACATGGTCTCAAAGTGCTGGGTGACTCTCCCTCGGCGGGAACGAGACGAAGTGCCTAAGATAAGTGCGCGAGAATATAGAAAAAGGATTGTCCGGGAGATTCTCCCAGACAATCCTTTTTACTATTTTGCTATTTTTGCGTCTCTGCCTAGCGATTAGTCTTCGTTGGGAACAACGATCACCTTAGCAGACTCGGGATCCTGTTGTTTGGCAAAGGCAGCTTCGATCTCCTGCAAGGGATATTGGTGCGTGATTAGGGGGTCCACCTGGACCTGGCCCGAGGCGATTAGCTTAATAGCTCGGGCGTGGGTGCTGGGGTTGATAAAGGAGCCGCAGATGGTCAATTCCTTTTGGAAGACTTTATAGGGTTCGATCTGAGCCTTGGCTCCCTGGGCAACTACGCTAAACCACACAATTCTGGCGCCCCGGCGGGCGATTTCGATGCTTTGCTCTACGGTGGCAGGAATTCCCACTGCCTCGATGACCACATCAAAGCTGTTTGGTGGTAGATCCTGGGGTTTGAGGATGCGATCAAAGCCAAGGCTGGTGATCAGCTCTACCTTTTCCTCATTGGGCTCGCTGATGGTCACCACTGCACCGGCGGCTTTGGCCATTTGAGCGAGAATTAAGCCAATGGGACCGGCTCCTAGTACTGCCACTTCATCTCCAGGCCTGATTTTAGCTAGATCCATGCCTCGGACACAACAGGCCACTGGTTCCACCATGGCACCGGCCGCGTAGCTGACATTGGCAGGCAAGGGGTAGACATGAGTCTGGGGTACGACGGCGTACTCGGCAAAGCCTCCGTGGATGTCGACTCCAATCGCGGTGAGGTTTTCACAAAGATGCTCCTTGCCGTTACGACAGTAGTGACACAGGCCGCAGAAAATATTGGGGTCGATACAAACCCGATCGCCGACTTTTGCGGTGGTAACTAGTGAACCGACGGCAACCACTTCACCGGAAAACTCGTGACCCAAGACCACCGGGGGAGTGGAACTGGACTCACCTTTGAGAATGTGAATGTCGGTTCCGCAGATCCCGCAGGCCTTTACTTTAATTAAGACGTCGGATTCACCGATCACTGGATTGGGAAGCTGCTGCAGGTTGGCATTCCCTACCTCAGAAAACAAGTATCCCAGCATCTAAATTTCCTCCTATACGAAACCTAATCTCGGTTGCATGGGCTGTATACAATATCTCTTTTATATTCTAGATCAGGCTTTGGTTCACCTGCGTTGGAGAGATGGCAGCGTCGATGGTGAAACAAGGATTGAGCATAGGGAAGGTAAAGGTGCCGGGTTTGGGAAAGCCTGTGAGAGAAGTAGGCGTCTAGCGCCAATGGGAGGCTGCCAAGGGTGAAAATCTACTATGGAGACTTTCATATTCATATTGGGCGAAACAATTTGGACCAAATCGTCAAGATTCCCAGTGCCGCTAATCTTACTTTAGCAAACATTGCCAAGGAAGCCCTAATGTCTAAGGGCCTTGACATCATCGGGGTTGTCGACTGTGCTTCTCCCCTGGTCCTGAAGGATTTGCACAGTCTAGTTGACCAGTGCCATATGAAGGAGATCCCCGGTGGAGGCCTGTTGTATCAAGAACGGCTCTTGGTGCTTTTGGCCGCGGAATTTGAACTGGGAGGCGACAGGGGAGGCTCGGCCCACTTTCTGGCCTTCATGCCCACATTGAAGCAGATGGAGGAGTTTAGTAAGCGCCTTGGTGCGGCGGTAACCAATATCAATCTCAGCTCTCAAAGGGCGGCGGGGACACCCCAGCAGTGGTTTGACATCGTGGCCCAGATGGGGGGGCTGTTGATCCCTGCCCACGTCTTCACCCCCTATAAGGGACTGCTGGGCAATATGGCTGAGTCTGTTACCACTGTACTTACTAGGAAGCAGATACAAAGCCTGGCGGCCATCGAATTGGGCCTCAGTGCCGACACCGCTATGGGCGATTCCATCCCTGAGTTTACTTCGGTGAGCTTTCTAAGCAATTCCGATGCCCATTCGCTTCCCAAGATTGCCCGAGAATACAATGTGCTCATGATGAAAGAGTTGTCCTTCACAGAATGGAAAAAGGCGCTATTCAGGCAGGATGGCAGAGGGGTGATAGCCAATTATGGACTAGACCCCCGATTGGGAAAATTCCACCGCAGCCGATGCCTGGGCTGTGGTGCCCAGGTGGACAAGTATCGCCCACCGATGAACTGCAGTCGGTGTGGCAGTGATCGGATCCTGTGGGGTGTACTGGATCGGGTTCGGTATATCGGTACCGACCTGCCAACCCCAGCCCATCGGCCCCCTTATTACTATCAGATACCCTTGGAGTTTGTCCCGGGAGTGGGGCCTAAGACCCTCCGGCGCTTGATTCAGCGCTTTGGCAGTGAGATGGCTGTCTTGCATCGGGCGTCAGAAGAGGAGTTGGCGGAAGTGGTGGGAGCGAAGCTAGCCAGGAGCATTCAGGGAGCCAGAACTGGGAAATTAGCCATCGCCCACGGGGGTGGCGGGGAATACGGCAAGGTCCTGCCAGATATCGCAGACTGACATCACAGGTGTTACCGCTGCTCTACTTACAGAACAGGAGCTGAAGAGATGACAACACGGATTTTACTCATTAGACATGGACAGACCGATTGGAACGTACAGGGGCGGTGCCAGGGGATGACCGATACTTCCTTGAGTGAGGTCGGTAAGGCTCAAGCCAGAGCCCTGGGTCGGTGGTTGCGGGGGCGGATCGGTGTTGACCTACCTACTCCCGAGTTCGTTGTGGCTTCGGACTTAGAGCGGGCAAGGGAGACGGCTCGCATTGCCACCGAGGGACTGAAGATCCCGCCAATTCAACTGGATCCCGCCTGGCGGGAGATTGCCTTTGGGGTGTGGGAAGGGCTAACTTGGGATGAGATCGGTATCAAGTATCCCGAAGTAGAGAAACAACACCGAGCCGATCCCTTTCGAACTCGGGTTCCCGAAGGAGAGACCCAGGAAGAGGTCTTACACCGGTCCAAAACGGCTTTGCTCCGGCTCATCGACGAGCACCCCAACTCACTGGGTATTGTCTTCAGTCATGGAAGCCTGATCCGGATTTTGATTTCCAATTTGCTGGGAATCGATCCCCTCTTGTCAAGACATGTGCGAATTTTCAACTGCAGTACCAGTGAAGTCAGGGGAAAACCCGGTGAGGAACCCAGGGTCATTGGGTATAACGATCATTGTTACCTTCCCTCGGAACTTTACTAATTAAGGCAAGTCCCGCCGGTTCTCTCATATTTGTGTACATCCCCTCATATTATGGGGTATAGCTTGGGCATTAAGAGGGAGGACCGACTGGCATGAGATATTCAACATCGGGACTGGGCGGATATTTTCGACGCAGGGCGATACTCTTCTTATTCTTGGGAATGGTAATGATCATGGGGGCCATTGCGGGAGCCTTGGCGGCCAGAACTCTACCCCAGAATCAGAAGTCCGACCTAATGGGGTTCCTGCAAGGATTTTTCCAAACTCCCCACACTGGTGATCCCATTACTCCGGAGGAAATTGCCCGTCAGTCGATTATCGACAACGTGGTCAAGACCACGGGTTTAATGTGGATCCTGGGCCTTTCCTTGATTGGCTCACCCCTGATAGTCGCTTTGCTGTTTCTGCGGGGATTTGTCATTGGTTTTTCCGTCGGTTTCTTGGTCGACCAGATGGTATACAAGGGTGTGGCCTTAGCGGCCGTAGCTATCGTTCCCCACAATCTAGTGATCCTGCCTTCGGTGGTGGTGGCCGCGGGTGCCAGTTTGTCCTTTTCCTTGGCTGCGATTCGTAAGCTCTTTGGTAATGGCCAGGAAAACATGTATTACCAGTTTCTCAGTACCACTTTGCTGTGCCTGATGGCAGCCTTGGGCCTGGTGGGAGCGGCCTTCATCGAAGGGTATATCACTCCTACTTTGATCGAGTTGGCGAGGGTGTACATCTTTTACGGATAACACGGAGGGATGTTATGGGCGTTCGGACTGTACTAATTATCCTCGACAGTGTTGGGATCGGGGCGTTGCCCGATGCTGATTTGTTTGGTGACGAAGGTAGTGCCACTCTGCAGAATACCGCCCAGGCCGTTGGCGGGCTATCATTGCCCCATTTGCAGCAGTTAGGATTGGGTAATATTGCGTCCATTCAAGGCGTGGCACCGGTCTTTGAAGCCCTAGGCTGCTATGGAAAGATGGCGGAAGTCTCAGCTGGGAAGGATACCACCACCGGCCATTGGGAAATTGCCGGTTTGCCCCTGGACAAGCCCTTTCCCACCTATCCCGAAGGTTTTCCTCCCGAGGTAATTACATCCTTTGAAGAGGCCATCGGGCGTCGGGTGTTGGGCAACATCCCGGCCTCGGGAACGGAAATCATTGAAGACTTAGGGCCACAGCACCTGCGGACAGGGTATCCCATTGTCTATACTTCGGCTGACAGCGTTTTTCAGATCGCGGCCCACGAGGAGATTATCCCACTGGATGAGCTGTATCGCATGTGCCAGATCGCCCGTAACCTGTTGACCGGTCCCCATGGAGTCGGTCGGGTAATTGCCAGACCCTTTATCGGTGAGCCCGGTAGCTTTGTCAGAACGGCCCATCGTCGGGATTTCAGTCTCAAACCACCACGACCAACGATTTTAGATCATCTCTCCCAGGCAGGATACGAAGTCTGTGCCGTTGGCAAAATAGAGGACATCTTTGCCGGGCAAGGAATAACTAGGTCAGAGCATCCCCACGGCAATATGGCGGTGGTCGATGCTGCCTTGCAATTAATGACAGAGATCGATTCCGGCTTGATTTTTGCTAATCTAGTTGATTTTGACTCCCTTTGGGGCCATCGCAATGACCCGGCGGGATACGCCAAGGGACTAGAGGAATTTGATGTCCGGCTACCGGAACTGATGGCAGGGCTATCCGATGATGATATCCTGGTGATTACCGCTGACCATGGCTGTGACCCCACGACGGAAAGCACCGATCATTCCCGGGAATATGTGCCCCTACTGGTGTATGGGCGGAATCTAAGCCGCGGAGTCAACCTCGGTGTCCGGGCCACCTTTGCCGATGTGGCAGCCACACTGGCGGAACTTTTTTCTGTGACCAATCCCGGTCCTGGGGTCAGTTTTCTTTCCCAGTTGCGTAGCTGAGAGGTGAAGGCAATGCGCTTTGTCGATATCTTGGAGAAAAAACGCGACGGACAGGCCCTTACCACCGAGGAGATCAACTTCATGATTCGGGGCTATGTCGCTGGCGAAATCCCAGACTACCAGATGTCAGCCCTTTGCATGGCGATTTACTTTCAGGGAATGACCCGTCAAGAAACCATTGATCTGACCATGTCCATGGTGCATTCCGGCGACACCTTAGACCTTTCAGGAATACCGGGAATTAAAGTGGACAAGCACTCAACGGGGGGAGTGGGGGATAAGACTACTCTGGTGTTAGGTCCTCTGGTGGCAGCCTGTGGAGCTCCCGTTGCCAAGATGTCCGGTAAGGGGCTGGGTCATACCGGAGGAACCATTGACAAGTTAGCCGCCATTCCTGGGTTTTCCAGTGAGTTGTCTACAGAGGAATTTGTCCAGCAGGTGCGCAATATCGGGATTGCCGTCGCCGGTCAAACCAAATCCCTGGCACCGGCAGACAAACAGCTTTATAGTCTCCGGGATGTCACCGCCACGGTGGACTCCATCCCTTTGATTGCCAGCTCAATTATGAGCAAAAAGTTGGCTGCTGGGGCCGATGGGTTTGTACTTGATGTCAAGGTGGGTTCCGGGGCCTTTATGCAGGACCTGTCCCAGGCCCAGGAGCTGGCAGAGACGATGGTAGGGATCGGTCAGGGAGCCGGTCGCTCGGTGGTTGCCTATTTGACCGCGATGGATCAGCCCTTGGGATACGCAGTGGGAAACAGCCTTGAGGTGATAGAGGCAATTGAGACTCTAAAAGGCCAGGGACCCAGCGACTTGACGGAGTTGTGCCTCACCTTGGGTTCAGAGATGTTGGTAATGGCTAAGCAGGCAGATTCTATCGATCAGGCCAGGGATATGTTGGACCAAGCCATTGCCTCGGGAGCAGCCCTCGATAAGTTTCGCCAACTAATTGTTGCCCAGGGAGGAGATCCTGGGGTTATCGATGACTTCAGCCTATTGCCTCAGGCGACCTATCGTCTTGAGGTTAAGAGCGATCATCAGGGTTATGTTGCCGGCCTTGATGCCAGGACTATAGGTAACGTGTCCATGCACCTCGGCGCTGGGAGACGCCATAAGGATGACGCCATCGATTTAAGTGCTGGAGTTTTGCTGCACAAAAAAGTGGATGACCTATGCAGAAGGGGAGAGACATTGGCAACACTACATAGTGCCAAGCCCATCGAGCAGGCATTAGTGGATCTAGTGCAACAGGCCTTTGGTTTTTCCGAAGCAGCTGATTCTTCTCCCTTGGTGCTCGAGCGCATTGCCGCAGAGTAAAGGGACATATACTAGGGGCGTGGGGCATAGAAATTAACTGTGTTTTGCGACTTGGGTCTTCAAAAGGGGGATCTTCATGAACAAACTGAGGCCGATGATGGCCATCGGGTTGGCCTTGCTCCTTGTCGTCATCGGTGTGCTTCCCGCGATGGCACAGGAGCTGGATGTTTCTGCCACGGCAGCAATTTTGATGGAGTATTCCTCCGGAGATATTATCTACGAGAAAAACAGTCATCAGCCATTGCCCATGGCCAGTATCACTAAGGTCATGACCATGGTTATTGCCCTGGAGCAGATTCGAGATGGCTTGCTGGGATGGGACGATGTTGTTACCGCCAGTGAGTATGCCAAGAGCATGGGTGGTTCGCAAATCTGGCTGGAGACCGGGGAACAGATGTCGGTAAAGGATCTGCTCTATGCCATCGCCGTAGGTTCGGCCAACGACGCCGCGGTAGCCATCGCAGAGCATATTGCCGGTTCAGAGGCCAATTTCGCTGCGATGATGAACCAGAGGGCCAAAGAATTGGGGATGGATAATACGGTGTTTTCCAATGCTTCGGGACTACCGCCCCGGGTGTTGGGGCTCGGTGATGCCGAGCATCACTCTTCAGCTTATGATCTGGCCCTACTGTCCCGACACGCCCTGACGGTACCCAATTTCCTGGAGCTGGTTTCCACCTATGAATACACGATGCGGCAGGATTCTAGCCGAGAACCCCATCTCTACTCCTATAACACTATGCTGGATCGGGTCTTGGGTTCAGGGCGTCGCTACGGTTATGCCGGTCTTGATGGAATTAAGACAGGGATGACCAGCGATGCCGGTTATTGCCTGGCAGCCACCGCGCAACGGGACAATCTCCGCCTGATCTCTGTGGTACTAAACTCCCCTACAGCCCAGGCCCGCACCCAGGATACTACGGCTTTGCTCAATTACGGCTTCCGGCATTATACAGCCGTCAACCTGGCGCGCAAGGGGCAGATCCTAGGCAAGGTTGAAGTGCATCGGGGTAATGTCGATGCTGTGGAGGTTGCGCCGGCTCGGGACCTGTCGGTTGGGGTGCGGCGGGGTGAAGAGGATCAGGTGACCACTTGGTTTGAGTGGGATGAAGATAGTCTGACGGCTCCCATCCCGCAAGGTACCACGGTGGGTTATCTCATCGCCGGTAAGGATCAGATGGAGCTATCTCGTGTTCCCCTGTTAGCCCAACAGGAAGTAGAGAAGGGGACTTGGATCCAAAACGCAGTCCGTTCGACCAAACGACTCTTTCGCAACTTGATTCCCGGACCAAGCAACTAAGAGGTGGCAAAGGGTATCGGGAAAACACGGTAAGTTTATGAGCCTTCCCATCAAAATGGGAAGGCTTTCCTATGTGGGGACAACTTGGTGGCCGGTTTGGTCCTGGGCTGCGGAGGGAAAGAAAGGACAGAGACCTCAGCCGATGCTCTCGGGAAGGGAACAGGCGGGCTGGAGTCAAAGTAAATTATGATATGTAATCAGGTTGGAGGAAAAAATGATCTATTCACATTTTGCCAACGATATTGATTTGACTGACGTAGCCAACAGACTGATGGCTTCGATTCGCAGCCATGAGGACATCGAAAGACAGGCTCCCCTTCTTCCTGAGCCCGAGGAAGTGGTTAGCCTCCTAGAGGATCTCCGCTGGCTCATGTTTCCCAAGTACTTCATCAGTCGAACGGGAAAGTGCACCAGTCCCATCTGCTTGTTGGAGCAAATCGGGATCACCTATTGGCAGCTGGTCAGGCTCCTGCATAACTCGCAGGGCCATGAGTGCAAAGACGACTGTATTGCCGGGGGACAGCAGTGTGAGGTAATGGTCAAAGCCATCGAAGACGCCCACAGTTTTATGCAGCAGCTGCCGGCGATCAGAGATATTCTGATGACCGATGTGCAGGCCGCCTACGATGGGGATCCCGCAGCGAAGTCCTACGATGAGATCATCTTGGCTTATCCTGGAATGTATGCTATTTTCGTGCATCGGATTGCCCACGAACTGGCAAAACTAGGTTATAGCTTGATGGCGAGAATAATGAGCGAGCATGCCCACAGCAAGACGGGCATTGACATTCATCCCGGAGCCACCATTGGCAAGAGTTTCTTTATTGATCATGGCACGGGAGTAGTGATCGGTGAGACCACAATTATCGGCGATAACGTCAAGATCTATCAGGGAGTAACCCTAGGCGCCTTGAGCTTCCCCAAGGATAAGGACGGACGAGTGATTAAGGGGCAAAAACGCCACCCAACTATCGAAGATAACGTGACCATCTACGCTGGGGCCACGGTGCTCGGTGGGAATACGGTGGTGGGTGAGGGGTCGGTGATCGGTGGTAATGTTTGGCTGACCGAAAGTGTTCCGCCCCAGAGTTTGGTTCTGGCCCGCCCCGTGGTAGAAAAACTACGTAGGGGCAGCGGAATTTCCAACGAAAGCGAAGAATAAATCTTACTGACGAAAAAAGAAGGCGACATTCCCATGACTAAGAAGGATCTACAACCAAAGCTAGTTCTAGCTACACTGACGGCGAAATACATCCACTCATCGCTGGCTTTGCGGTACCTGCGGGAGGCTTGCCGCCATCTCCCCATCAACATTAAGACCCAAGAGTATCACATCAACATGCCACCCCTAGACATCCTAAGCGGAATTTACGAGGAAAAGCCCGATATCTTGGGCTTTTCCTGCTACATCTGGAACATTACCCAGACCCTGGAGTTGGCGACAATGATCAAGCAGATCTGGCCCAACTGCCAGATTATCCTCGGGGGTCCCGAGGTTAGCTATGATGCTGACAGTCTCCTAGCGGCCCAGGGCGACATAGATTTCATCATTAGTGGCGAGGGAGAAGAGAGTTTTCCCCAGCTGCTGACCTACTTAACGGAGGGAAGCGGCAGTTTACGCCGAATCCCGGGATTAACCTATCGGTTGCCCGATGGAACAATTGCCAGTAACCCGCCGGAGTCCATCAAGGATCTGTCCCAGGTTCCCTCAGCCTACTCTGAAGAAGGCCTGAAAAATCTGGAAAACAAGCTGGTTTATCTAGAAACCAGTCGCGGCTGTCCCTTTTCCTGCCGGTATTGTCTCTCCTCTCGTTCCAGGGGTGTGCGATACTTCCCTCTAAATCGGGTGAAGCAGGAGATTCGCGCCTTAGTGGAGAACAAATGTTCTCAAATCAAGTTTGTTGATCGGACCTTTAACTGCCACAAGGAGCGGGCTATGGAGCTGTGGCGCTTTATGCGGGACCTGCCCGGCGATAGCATTTTTCACTTTGAAATCGATGCGGAATTGCTGGACGACGACATGCTCCAGTTACTGGCCACAGTTCCAGCCGGGAAATTCCAGTTTGAGATTGGAGTCCAGACCACGACAGAGGATTCTTTGGCAGTTATTTCCCGCCGCCAGGATTGGAACAAGTTGGCAGAGACGGTCTCGACACTGACCAACCGGGGGAATATTGAAACCCATTTGGACTTGATCGCCGGTTTGCCACAGGACACGTTACCGGAGTTTGGACAAGCTTTGGATCGGGTTTTTTCCCTCAAGCCCACCAGGATCCAATTGGGATTCCTCAAGGTTTTGAAGGGGTCGGGGCTGTGGTATGACAGCCAAGAGCTGGGTCTGGTGTACCAAGGACAACCTCCCTACGAGATATTGACAACGCCAACCATGTCCTATGATGATCTGCGATACCTAAAGCAAGTGGAACTCCTGGTAGAGTCTTACTACAACACCCATCGCTTTGATCTCACCTTGGATTTGGTGGTTACTCATTTGTATGACGGTAGTTTCATGGCTTTTTTGGAAGACTTTGCCAAGTACTGGCTGGACAGAGGGCTTTTTTCCGTGGCCCACAAGCAGTACAATTTGTACCGCTTCTTGGCAGAGTTTTTCCGAGAGCGGCACAGAAAAGATGCTTGGACACTGGAAGCGATGCTTTATGACTACGCTGCCAAGGAGCCCCGGCGAGATTTGCCGGTGCTGGGGTCAAAACCTCGGGATCTAAAATTGAGAAACCGCGACACTTACCACAGGCTCATTGGAGATCCCCGTTGGCAGGAGAAATTTATCCCTGCGCTCAAGGGCCTGCCGAATCGGCAGATTGATCGGCACCTTCGCATTGTACAGATTAGACTGGACAAGACTGGACCAGAGGCAATCCTTGGAGAGGGGCCTTGGTATCTCTTTGACTATGATCAGCAGGATCCCATTACGGGACGGGCGGCAGTGACAGCAATATCTGGCTTCTCGGTGGATTAGAGTGTGTAACTACATCATTTGACCTTTTCTGAAAGGAGGATACCGGCGTGGTTGCGGGTGGTAACTTCGTACACCTTCATGGTCATTCCCCTTGGTCATTGCTAGATGGGGCAGCGAGGCTGGAGGAGATTATTCCCCAAGCCATCGAGTGGGGCATGCCTGCACTCTCGGTAACGGATCACGGAGCCATGTATGGGACGGCTCAGGCTTATCGCTTGGCGCAAAGTTTCAGTGAGAAATTAGGCAAACCCTTCAAATTCATTCCCGGAGTAGAGGTGTATGTCGCCCCCCGCTCCCGGTTCGATAAGGAAAAGGACCAGGGCGACGATGCCAATTGGCATCTGGTGCTCTGGGCTCTAGACAACATCGGCCTGTCGATGCTCTACCAGCTGGTATCTTCCAGCGAGATGTATTACAAGCCCCGCATTGATAAAATACTCCTGGCTGAACTGATTGAAACCTATGGTCAGGGCCATTTGGCGGGATCAACTGCCTGTATCGGCTCGGAAGTTGGGCAGTTGTTGCTGAGCCAGGATTACTCTGCCGCCAAGGGGGCTGCCCTTGGGTACCAGGAGATTTTGGGTAAGGGCAACTTTTTCTTGGAGCTCCAGGATCATGGACTGCAGGAACAGCAAATTGTCAACACCGGCTTGGTGCAGATCTCCAGAGAGAACCAGCTTCCCCTGGTGGCCAGCAATGATTATCATTACTTTCGCCCTGAACATGCCTACTATCATGATGTTCTGCTTTGTATTCAAACGGGTAAGACCGTAGACGACCCCAACAGGATGCGGATGGCCACGGACCAGGCCTATTTCAAGTCTGCCGAGGAAATGTATCGGCTCTTTGGCGATTATCCCGAAGCTCTCTACAATACTCTGGTGATTGCTGAACGCAGCAACGTAGAGATGGACTTTGATACCATCCATCTTCCGGAATTTGACATTCCTCCCGGGTTTAAAAGCGCCGATGAATACCTGGAGCATCTGGCCCGGGAGGGGGCGATGCGGCGTTACGGAGAGCTGAGCGATCCGGTGGTTCGGCGGTTAGAATATGAGCTGGGCGTCATTAGCCAGATGGGGTATGCCGACTATTTCCTTATTGTTTGGGACTTTGTTCGCTTTGCCCGCAGCCAAAATATCGCGGTGGGTCCAGGGAGGGGGAGTTCCGCGGGCTCTTTGGTAGCCTATTCCTTGGAGATAACTAATGTCGATCCCTTGCGCTATGGTCTGTTGTTTGAACGCTTCCTCAATCCCGAGCGGGTAACCTTGCCGGACATCGATATCGACTTTTGTTACCACCGCCGTAATGAAGTAATTCGGTATGTCATCGATAAGTATGGGCCTGATCGAGTGGCCCAGATCATCACCTTCGGGACCTTGAAACCTCGGGCTGCCGTCCGAGACGTAGCCAGGGCCTTGGGGGTACCCTTGCGCAAGGCAGATAGGATTGCCAAATCTATCCCCTTTGATGCCAAATCACTGCCCGATGCCTTGGAGAAATCACCGGAGCTGAAGAGTGTCTTTGACACCGACGAGGAGACGAAAGAGGTCATCGAGATTGCCGACTTTATGGCGGGTTTTCCCCGTCATCCTTCTACCCATGCCGCGGGCGTGGTAATTGCCCCCCGCCCCTTAAGGGAAGACATCCCCTTGTACAAGCCCGAGGGACAGAAGGTGGTAACAAAGTACGCCACTCAATATCCCATGGGCGTGTTAGAGGATATGAACTTCCTGAAGATGGATTTTCTGGCGCTGCGGAATCTATCGGTCATCCAAGGGACCCTGGAGTGGATTGAAAAGCTCCGGGGGATTACCCTGGACATCGATGAGATAGATCTGTCTGACCCAAAGGTGTTTCAACTCTTTAGCCAGGGGCAGACCGCCGGGGTCTTTCAGTTTGAGTCTGAAGGGATGCGTCAGATGCTGCGGGACTTTCAGCCCGAGAGTTTGGAGCATCTCACCCTGCTCAATGCCATGTATCGGCCCGGACCCGCGCAGTATATCCCCACGGTGATTCGACGCCGCCATGGACAGGAGAGGGTGGAATGGCCCCATCCTGATCTGCAGTCGATCCTCGAGGAAACCTACGGGATCATGGCCTATCAGGAGCAGATTATGGCTGTGGCTCACCGCTTTGCCGGTATGAGTCTTGGAGAGGCAGACCTGTTACGGCGAGCGATAGGGAAGAAGGTTGCCAGAATTATAGAGGAGCAGCGGCAGCGGTTTATCGATGGAGCGGTGGAGCAGGGGTATGACGCCAAACTGGCGGCCGATATCTATGCTGATATTGAGAAATTCGCCAATTACGGATTTCCCAAGAGCCATTCCTGTGCCTACGCCCTTGTGGCCTATCAGACTGCTTACCTGAAGGTGCATTACCCATCGGAGTATATGGCTACCCTACTGACTTCGGTGATGGCCAAGAACAAGAACATCAAGCTCGGTGAATACCTACAGGAATGCCAGGAAATGGGGATCACCGTCTTGCCGCCGGACGTGAACACCAGTGAGAAGGTTTTCGTGCCCAGGTCCGATGGAAGCATCGTCTTTGGACTGACGGCAGTGAAAAACGTCGGTGAATCCGTGGTGGAAGCCATAGTCAAGGAGCGGAGCAAGCGAATCTTTTCCTCCTTATATGATTTCTGCAGCCGAGTTTCCGTGGGACGAGAGGTACTGATTAGTTTGATTAAGGTAGGTGCCTTCGACAGTCTAGGGGCAAAGCGCTCACAACTGCTCGCCATAGTCGATGACGCCCTCAAGTTGGGGAACAAAGCTAGCTCCCACGAAGATCAAATTAGTTTCTTTGATGTTGCTGCCACAGGGTTTTCCGAACTAGATACGGAACTGCCCTTGCCCGAGATCGAAGAACTGCCGGTCTCCGTCCGGTTGCAGGATGAAAGGGAGTTGGTGGGCTTCTACCTCTCGGGACATCCCTTGGATCAGTATCAGGACCTGTTGGCGAACCTCGACATAGTCGATTCCCGCAGTCTGAGTAAACAACCCGACGAAGCCAAGGTCCAGGTGGCCGGTGTCATTACCGAGCTGCGGCGGATAACCACCAAGAAGGGCGATGAGATGGCCTTTGCCACCTTAGAAGACCGCAGCGGACCCATCGACTTGACGATTTTTCCCAGAA
This sequence comes from Bacillota bacterium, assembly GCA_012727955.1. Classification (NCBI taxonomy): domain Bacteria; kingdom Bacillati; phylum Bacillota; species Bacillota bacterium. The sequence goes on along the minus strand of JAAYGB010000066.1, from coordinate 60,532 downwards.
CCTGGCAAAGGTATAAGGACCTCTTGGACAGCCATGAACCCCTCCTAGTAGAGGGGAGAAATGACTCCATAATCGATGAACCAGCGCAGACAACGGATTCGGGGGCAGCGGGGGAGACCGAAGAGGAGGAAACCGAGGAGGTCTTCCAGGCTCGTCTGATTGTCAACGGGATTCAACTGCTGAAGGAAGCTCAGCCCTTGAGCTCCAATGGCAAGCCCGCTGAACCAAACACCTTGGAGCTGTGGATCAAAGTCTCTGGTTCCGATCCTGAGCAGCTGTATACCCTACGAGAAGTGCTGGTCAACCATCGCGGGGAACATCCAGTGTATCTGGTCTTTAAGGAACAGAATGTGGCATGCATCGTTGATGAGAAGCATTGGGTTGATGCTTCCGTGAGTCAGCTGCCCGCTGCCATCGAGGCCGTTACCGGCGTGGGTACCGTGGTGGTCCAAAGTACTAAGCGACCTTAGCCTATAGGGCAAGGTCGCTTAAACTTAGGTGGTCCTTTGTCTAGTAGCCAAGCTGGAGGTCAACGACGTTTCGCAGCTCTTCGCCGGTAAAGAGCCTCCTGAGATTCTCGGTGAAGATCGCAGTGGTTCGCCGGCCGTGTTCTGGCGTACTTCCGGCGTTGTGGGGAGTGATCAGGACATTGTCCAGATCCCAGAGGGGACTGTCAGCAGGCAAGGGTTCTGTATGGAAAACGTCTAGTCCAGCCCCTCCCAGTCTTCCTGACTGCAAGAACTCGATTAAAGCCTCCTCATCGATAATCTTACCCCTCCCGACATTGACGATAAAGGCCCCAGGCTTGCACGCCGACAACAGTTCCCGGGAGATGATCCCCTCGGTGTGTCTAGTTCCCGGCAGGGCAAGGACGATATAATCGCTTTGTTCCATCACCCGCTGGATGGCCGTGGGGCCGTGATACAATTCATCCACTACATCGGGACAGGGGGCAGGGGTGCGCTTGCTGGCGACAATTCGCATGCCAAAGGCCTTAGCCCGGGCGGCGGTTTCCAGGCCAATATCTCCCAGGCCAACGATTCCCATGGTCTTGCCATACAGCTCGCCTAGTTCCAGCTTCTGCCAACGGCGCTGTCTTTGGGCAATAGCGAAGGTTGACAGTTTCCGGGCAAAATCCAAGCACATGCCTAGGACATGCTCGGCGATGGGAATTCCAAAGACGCCCGAGGAGTTAGTGACCACCACATTGGGGTTGGCAAAGATCGCTGGATCAGTGTAGCGATCGGCTCCAGCACTGGGCAAGTGCAGCAACTGCAGCTCCTTGGCTTGACTTAGCCACTCCACAGGCGGCCAGCCGAAAATCGCTTTGGCTTTGCTTAATAGTTCCGTTGGCTCCTCATCGGCGGTAACTTTGTGCACCACGATGTTACTATCCACAGCCTCAATTTCCCCGATCTGTTCATCATCTAGGTCAAAAAGCAACAGCACGTGAAACTTATCGGTCATTAATGCAGCACCTCTTCCTGGAAACTCTCCATGTGTCTCTATACCCGAAACCATCAGCAACAATGCACCAGGGATCCCTAGGATGTTTCGGCGGAAACTGGCAAAGACCCTTGTTTTTCCGCTGACAGCGGTGAGATATTGACCCTGGGTGGCGAAAGCCCGATAATAGGATGGGAAGGATCATGGAAAGAAACGGAGATACTATAATGAAACAACAGGTTGCAGCTGCACCGAGCACCGACGTTATTTGTCTGGGTTGGAGGCTAGCCGTTGAGGCCGGTGTGGAATTGTTGGGGGCAGGGGCGGAGACAGCCCGGGTGGAGGATACCGTTGAGCGAATTGGCCGGGCCGTAGGAGCGAAGAAGATTGATGCCTTTGTTACTCCCACGGGTCTTTTTGCCGCGATGGAGGATGCCGATGGTGCCTCCTTCACAACGGTGCGCCGAATTCGCTACATAGAGAACAATATCGCGGTGATTACCGCGATCAACAGTATGTCTCGGGACCTGGCCGAAGGAAAAAGCGATGTCTTTCAGGCCTGGGACAAGCTGTGCGCCGTAAAAAGGAATCGGTTAGCCTACACTCCGGCCGTGGTGGCGATAGCGGCGGGAATCTTCAGTGGCGCCTTTGCCCACCTCTTCCAAGGTAAAGCCCTTGATATGCTCTTTGCTCTCTTGTGTGGTTATTCACTTTCTACTAGCTCTTATTTTCTTCGGCGTTGGGGAGTTAATATGTTTCTCCGCTCGTCCCTGGGTGGGGTGATTGCCGCCATCTGGGGATTAATTGCCACCACGGTTTCGGCGACCTGCAGTCGGGATGCAGTAATCCTGGGTGGGCTTATGGTATTGGTGCCGGGAGCGGTTATCACCGGTGCTGTGCGTGACGTGATGTCTGGAGAACTGGTTTCAGGGGTAAGTCGCGCCGCTGAAGCTCTCATGGTGGCTCTAGCCATCGCCGTTGGTGTGGCTGCAGTCTTTGGCCTAGGGGGAGTGGTATAGTCATGAAAGCGCTCCTCCAATTGTTGGCAAGCTTTGTCGTCGGATACTCCTACGGCGTTGTCGCTCAGGTTCCCCGTCGTTATCTCCTGGCTGGGGGCTTCGTGGGAGCGGGAACCTGGGGCGGTTATCTGGTGGGAATGGCTCTTTTTCCCGGCAATCGAATCGTCGGTGCTTTTTTTGGTGGGATTGCGGTGGGTTTGGGCAGTGAGATTTGCGCCCGGAGATTTCGAGCTCCCGTGACAGCCTTCTTGGTACCGGGGCTGATTACCCTGGTCCCGGGAGCCGACGCCTACTTGACGATGTTATATTTTCTGGAGTCCCAATGGGAACGGGGCATCACCAGCGCCACTACGACCCTGTTCTTAGCCGGAGCAATTGCTGCCGGAGTTGTCTTGACGGGTTCTGTTTTTCGGATCGGAGTTAACCTGAGAACTAATCGTCGGCCTTTGCTCTAGGTTGTGTTAACCAAGACCAATTCCCGTGGTATATCTTCCGGTAATTTGGAATAGCCATGAAGGAGAATCCCACGTCCCAGCTGCAAGCTGCGACTGGTTGAGGATGATCCTTCATGGGTTTTTGCTCACATTGCTCGGTATGTCAGCTATCATTAATCTTCTTGGTAATAATGGGCGTTGCCGGCTCCTTTGTGGCCTTTGCCAACGAGGATACTGCCCTTCACCTGCCGGAGATAATCCTTATCGCCGATGCCGGTAATCACTGGGTCTTTGGCTGTACTCTGCAGGGAACTCTAGTCTGGTCAGCCGGTGAAAGGGGACAACTTGGAGAAATATCCGAGGGGCTTCTGTCCCAACCGCTTTTTGTCCAGCACTGTCAGGACGATCGGGTTGTTGTGGCCGATGCCTCTCAGGGTCTGATAGTGGAGTACACTCCTCTCCAAGTTGCTAGGGTCACCCGAGTTTTGCCGGAAGATCAAGGCAGGGGACAGTTGCCGGTGATTCGCTCGGCTTTCAAGCTGGATTCCGGCAATTATCTCTACGCCGATGGCGGTCAACACTGGGTGGCGGAGATAGCGTCGCAAGGGGGCACGGCGCCGGCCTTGGCCGATGGTCAGGGGGGCATCTCAACCCCGGGGGACCGTCTGCAGGTAATTTGGAGCTTTGGTCAGAGGGATTTTCCCGGCCGACAAACTCTCCTCTATGGACCTACTTGGGCCCAACCCCTGGCCAACGGGAATATCCTCATCGCCGATTCCCTCAATGGTAGAGTGTTAGAGACCGATAGGCAGGGTAACATTGTCCGTCAGCATGGGGCCGAGGGCCTGACGGAATCGGAAGTAATCTTGATTGAGCCTGTTTGTGTGGAGTGGTTAGCAACGGGGGAATACTTGGTTTGCGATCCTGGTCAAGGGCAAGTCCTTGAAATCGATGGTAGCGGGAAAATTGTCTGGAAGCTCGATACTGTTACCGTGGCCGATGAAAGGATGCCGTTACAGCGGCCCGTTCACGCCACGAGGCTTGGGTCGGAGCTGACGCTGATCACCGATGCTGCCCTGGAGGACGTGCTTTTAGTAGACCGCAAGGGCAAGGTCCTTTGGTCCTATGAAGCTGTGGCTGCCGTCTCCGATAGTCTGAAACCCCTGGCAGCGCCGGCGATGGCGATCCCGGTATTCTAACAAACTGGCAGGATATTGCCAAGGCTAAGGCAAAACCTAATCCTAAGGACTCGCTCCTTGTTTCTTTGTACCAATCCCCTAACAGGTGGTGGTGGCTATGGTCCAAGAGGCAACAGTCAATGTCATTGTCAAACCGGGTAATCAGTCTCTGACAGTTCCCGCTGGAACCCGGCTTGAGGATTTGGCAAAGGAATTTGTCACTCCGGAAACCGGGGTTATCGTGGCGGCTATGGTGGATAATCGGTTGCTGGATTTGCATACCACCCTTGACTCCGACTGTACCGTGGAGTTCGTTGATCTGCGGAGCACCGCGGGTCAACGGATTTATCAGCGGAGCGCGGTGATGATTCTCCTCAAGGCCACCCAGGATGTCCTCCCGGGAGCACAGGTATCCATCGAGCACTCCTTAAGCAACGGTCTGTATGGAGAAATTCATTGGAGTTCTCCCATTGGTCCCGAGGAGATTAAGCTGATTGCCGGGAGAATGCGTGAGTTAGTAGAGGCAGATCTGCCTATCAGCAAGGAGACGGTGAGTTTAGAACAGGCTCTGGACTACTTTGCTTCTTTAGAGCAATGGGATAAGGTGGAACTTCTCAAGGGACGCCAGTCCAACAGCAGCGAGGCCCAAACCTGTACCATGTATTCGCTGCTGGATTTCAAGGACTATTACTACAGTTACGTAGTTCCCAGTACCGGTTATATCTCTAGCTTTCGTTTGCACTTCTATTTACCAGGCTTTATCCTGCAGATTCCTGCTCGCCACAGTCCCCAGATGATTCCACCCTACAAGGAACAGCCGAAATTGGCGGCAATCTTTCGGGAAGCAGAGCGCTGGGGTCAGGTAGAGGGGGTAGAATATGTCGGTTCCTTGAACAAGATAATCAAAACCGGCAACATCAAGGAACTGATTCTTGTCTCGGAAGCGCTCCATGAAAAGAAGACAATGGAGATCGCCGATCTCATCGTCAAGAATGGCGAAACCCGAGTGATTCTCATTGCCGGGCCATCATCATCGGGGAAGACAACCTTTGCCCAACGGCTTCGCTTACATCTGCGAGTCAACGGCCTGCGACCGGTGGCAATTTCCCTGGATGACTATTTTGTGGACCGAGAGAAAACACCCCGAGACGAAGAGGGGCACTATGACTTTGAATCCATTGAGGCCATCGACCTGGAACTGTTCAACTCCGATCTGGCAAAGTTGATTCAAGGTGAGCCGATTAATCTGCCCACCTTTGATTTCCGGGAGGGTCGTCGCCGGTATGAAGGGAGAACCCTGCAGATTAGCAGCGACCAGCCCATCATATTAGAAGGAATTCATGGGCTGAATGACCGGTTGACGGAAAGCATTCCCGCGGCCCATAAGTTCAAAATCTACATCAGCTGCTTAACTCAGTTAAATCTCGATGCCCACAACCGAATTCCCACCACCGATGTGCGCAAGATTAGGAGAATCTTTCGAGATTACCAGTTCCGCAATCACAGTGCGGAGGCAACCTTGAACATGTGGACTCGGATTCGCCGAGGTGAAGAGCGGAATATCTTTCCCTTCCAGGAGAATGCCGATGTAATGTTCAATTCCGCTTTGCCCTATGAACTAGCGGTTCTCAAGCCCTTGGTTGAGCCGCTGCTTAGGGAAATTCCCCCCACCAGTGAGCAGTATTCTGAGGCGCAGCGGTTGCTGAAGTTCCTCAGCTACTTTTTGCCCTTGGCCCCGGACGATGTGCCGAAAACGTCGATTCTTCAGGAGTTTCTCGGCAACTCGGCTTTTTCCTGAGTTTTCCCTTGGCTAGGAAGGTAAAAGGGCGCCACAAGATGAATAGAGTACTCTTGGACGAGTTCATCAGCGAAGGCTAAACAGTACGAAGGAGGCACTTGTAACATGGACCTAAAGACTAGAATCCAAACCGCCAGACAGGCCTTGGATCAGGTGGATAAGACACCGGACCAACTGAATATGTTCCTTGGTTTTGATGGTTTTGTTGATGAGATTATCGACGTTGTCGACAAACGTCAAAGCCCCGAGGAGTACACCAGAGTTGAGACCATCTCAGATTTCGCAGAACGCCTAGGTAAGGCCGCGGGTTTGTCCGCCAACGTTGAGTTGGTTCCTCGCCAGGTTAAGCTAGGTGGCAACGGTCCCATCATGGCCAATGCCCTGCTTGCCTATGATACCAAGGTTACATATATCGGTGCCATTGGTTATCCCGATATCCATCCGGTATTCAAGGATATGGCTGACAAGGCGGTAGAAGCTATCTCCATTTGCGAACCCGGTCACACTGATGCCCTGGAATTCGCGGACGGAAAGCTGATGCTTGGCAAGACCATTTCCATGAATGATGTCAATTGGGATAATATCCTCAAACATATTGGTTTGGACCGGTTCAAGGATCTATTGCGCAACCAGCATCTCATCGCCTTTGTCAACTGGACGATGCTTCCTTACATGACAGAGCTGTGGGAAAAGATGTTGACCGAGGTTCTGCCCAACACTAAGCTGGAGGAGAATCCGATTATCTTCTTCGACCTGGCCGACCCGGCAAAGCGCAGCAATGAGGACATTCGTCAGGCGATGGAAGCCATTAAGAAGTTCAACAACTTTGGCCGCGCTGTACTGGGCTTGAACCGCAGAGAGGCATCGGCAATTGCCGAAGTACTGGGTGTTGAACTCAGCGACGCTCCGGAGAATGTCTCCCTCGAGGAGATCACCGAGGCCGTTGGCAAGGCCATGGGTATTTACGGCGTTGTTGTCCATCCCACCAACTCCGCGGCTTGCTATATCGGCGGGCAGGTCTATTCCACCGATGGACCCTATACTTCCAAGCCGAGGCTCACCACCGGTGCTGGAGACAACTTCAATGCTGGATTCAGCCTGGGATTGGCCCTGGGTCTCGATCCCCAGTCCGCCTTGGTGATGGGAACGGGTACCTCCGGCTTCTATGTGCGTAACATGCACAGTCCCAGCTTCACCGATCTGAAGAACTTCTTGGATCTGTGGGCAGAAAATGCCGGCGAAGATTTCTAATGGACACTAATTGCCAAAAATAGGCAATCAACAAGGGCCTGCCGCTTGGGAAAGCTGCAGGCCCTTAATTACAAGGTTTGTATTCTACAGTTCTACCAGTCGATGCCATGGCTCTTGCATCTGCCGGGCTCGTCGGGTTGATTCCATTTCCATCCAGAACCGAATCCGGGGATCCTCTGCCAACAGCTGAAAGGCTCGTCTGACCTGCCGGACAAAGCCGGTACGAAGGCGATTAATTTGCCCCTGGTGAACCAAGGGACATATTTCCATGCCATCGGTATCAAGAACCAGCCGGATCACACCATTCTCGGTGATGAGGGGGGCTAGGGGAAAGACACGACAGGCCAGGGGTCGTTGTTCCCGGGAGCAGACTCCATGGCAGCGCAGCAGGTAAAGATCGAAATCGGTTACATCTGGTGGCAGCTCAGGAGAATTAACCCTAATGTGACGGTACTTTTCGATTTCCGCCCAGGGCAAGGTTTTGGGGTAGCGGCGTTCTTCGCCGGGAAAGAGGATCATTCCGGTACCGGGAGCCTGGGAGCTGCAGCAAATGCTGCCGCATAGCCGGCCGCAGTCAAAGGAGAGCGGAGTGGTTGTAGCTAGAATCTGGTAAGCCCGATCGATGATCTCAGCGGAAAAGAAGTGATTATCCATGGTGAACTCCCCCTAGAAAAAGCGACTGACACCTTGGGTCATTATACCACAAAGGGAACTTGAGGACCAATTCGGGAGGGACGACCTGTGCCCAGACACCTAGAGACGGAGCGAAGAAGACCTGAACAATATCCTCTGGATATTTCCCTCGAAACCAGGGAGCAAATCCAGCGCTTCAAAGGCCTTCCATCTCGGCCGAAGATCGGGTTGGCCCTAGCTGGAGGCGGCGCCAGGGGACTGGCCCATGTCGGTGTCCTCTTAGCCCTCGAAGCTCTGGGCTTGCCCCTTGATTACATTGCCGGCACTAGTGCCGGGTCCATCGCCGGAGCTGCCGCAGCAGCTAGAATTCCCTTGGATCGACTGCTGGAGATTGCCTTTGACACCAATTGGCTCTTCATGCTTCAACCAGGGGGCTGGCGGCGCTGGGGTGGGCTTCTCAGTTCCGCAGGGATTGAACGCTGGGTATTGGGTTGGTTGGGAGACCTGACCTTTGAGCAGCTGACTATCCCTCTGACGGCAATGGCCACAGACCTGCGGACCGGTGAGGCGGTGTCCCTGCGTGAGGGTTCCGTGGCCAGGGCGGTGCGGATCAGTTCTACCGTTCCTGGGTTGTATACTCCTGTGGTTGATGAGGGCCGGATTCTGGCCGATGGCGGTTTGGTATGTAACGTGCCGGTGTCGGTGGTGCGGGAGATGGGCGCGGATATTGTAATTGCTGTGGACCTGAACTGCCGGCTCAGTACCGGTCCACTGGAAAGCTTTTCCGAGGTGGTATCACAATCTATCCTGCTGTTACAAAGGGCTAACGAGCGCCGGGAGATCGCTCAGGCGGATTTTGTCATTGAGCCGGATTTGTCTCAGCACACCTTGGTCAACTTCGAAGGGGCAGAAGCCCTCATCTGGGCAGGCTTCCTGGGCGTTGCCCATCGGGTTTCTGAGCTTGCTGACCTGCTAGGAGGGTTCCTGCAGTGAGCGGTTCTGAAGAGCAATCTGGACTCCGAAGAACAGGATCACCGAAGCGGTGTAATTTAGGGCCAAAGCAGCGGCAACAACACCGGAATCATTGAAAATTAGGGCCGTTGTCGCTGCCACCGTGGTTCCGGCAAAGCCCTGAACCAAGTTGGGATATCTTTCCTTGATGCGCAGCATCAAATGAGAGGGACGGTAGGAAAACCAAGCGATGACCGCCAGGGCTCCCAAGAGGGCTTTGGTCCAGATGCTGTAGCGGAAGAGCTTAAGATTCATTCCCACCTTCCGCTTGATGATGGTAAAGGCTTCACTGAAACCCTTCCGCCCGATCAAACCCAGGGTGTGACCAAGGTGACTGGTCTCCGTTGGTATGAGCCCGGTATCAACGATAGCATTGATCAGGATCATCGCCAGGGGCAGCAGGGCAATCCCCAGGAGGAATTTGGAGCTAAAGCGAGTTCCCTTCAGTAGCAGAAAGGTGGCTCCAAACCCCACGGCAGCAGCAATGCCGCCACCGACATTGGCTCCCAAGACAGGAACGGAAATTACCACCGCCACTAGGGCGAACCACACCGCTGCCAGCAGTGGTATTCGGCGCTGCAGGCGGGGCAACCAGTCCCCGAGGGGAGCAATGGCGATGATGGCCATCCCCACCAGCACGCCCATGTATTCATTTCCAATTCCATAGAACCGGGCACCCCCCATAGGATCGTAACCGAGGACAGAGTTTTGCATCAGTCTAGCGCCTGTCACCGTGTCCAAAAGGATTACCGCACAGGTCAAGGCGGCCAACAGGGTGATTCCGCCGATGGTCCGCCGGGTCAACAACCGGATGAGAAGGGCAAGGGCGGCAGCGATGCCCAATGCCCAGACCAAGGCTAGGGTGGGTGTTGCTGGCTGCACCAAAGGCAGCAGTAATAACGCTAAGGGCGTAGACATAGCAATGGGCAACGTTAACCTCAGGAGATATCCGAACCACGGGGGCATCTCCGGTAGTAGAATGAATAAAGTGGCGGCAATGTAGAGCCCAATGTTGATATAAACCAGTTCCCGCAAGAAGTGGTTACGCTGGGCCGCAACGGCAACAATCCGATCCCGCATCTCGATGGTTTGCTCTAAAGCCCTGGGGTGATCAACAAAATTGACCCGGCGACCGTACATGCGTTCCGGGGCAGGTATGTCAAACCAGGCTAGGATCGTTGGTCCCACATCGAGATTGGTGATCACTCCCGATCGCCGGGTGCTGGGAGATACCACCAGACCAGCGGTCCCATTGGGGCGATGGATCAGAAAGGGAACTAGGGTGTCTCCGACATTGAGCCGATAGGCGGGCGGAGTGGGTACCAGCACCAACAGCTGATCCTTGCCTTCTAGCTGTGCAGTGATTTCATTGACAAAGTAGTCCAGATGGGTGAGGGCCAGATGTCGGAGCAGTTCGATCTGGGCGGCGCTGTATTGTGAGGCTGTACCGTTAATTCTAGCTAGGTCTGTTATTTCAATGGCTATTAGGTCGGCTTGCCCCTTGACTTCTTCAATTTCCTCCCGCAATGAGAGAAAATCCGTCCGCAAACTAAAGGGAAAGACTGGATCCTGGGCGGGTGGCACTTCCACATTGCCCAGTGGGATTTGTCCATCCTCGTCCATGAAAAGAGCCGATCGGGCACGGTTGGGGTGATGGGTATCACCGTTGCCCAGATACGCCACCACTACATCATTGTCCCTCAGTACAGTCCCCAAGGCCGCCGGGGTCGCCCCAAACTCCGTACCTTGATTGCGGCGCTGCAGATCCTCGATCCCCAAGTTAACGATTTCTCCCTGGGGCCATCTCCCGGTGCGCCGCTCGTAGATTTGGGCAGCCGTTAACGCCGGCTGCTGTTCCCGATTGGGCGAATCGGTGGCTGAGGTAACTAGCTCCGTTCCCGTTGCCGACGCCGCTTGGGTCTGCAACGGCGTATCTTTGTTAAAGGCCAGCTGGATGCTGCCGGTACCAAAGGAGCGACCGCTGGCTCCGATGGTGGCTACACTGTTAAGGGTTGTCGTCGCCCCTGCCGTTCTGGTGACCATTGAGGCCACGTAACTGCGCTTGGCCAGAGCGGCCAGAGTGGGATAACGCTGATCGGTGAGCTGGTCCCAAGTTAATTCATCAACGATTAGCACATACAGCTTGCCCTGTGCCTGAGATGATGGCGTTGCCACTACTAGGATGAAAAGGAGAAGCAGCAAAGGAAGTGCCCATTGTCTTGCATGAATTCTACATCCTGTCTGACCCAAGCATATCACCTCTAGGTTAGCCTAACCGAAGGTGAAGGGGCTATACGGCAGATGCTGCGGCAGGAATTTGACACTAACTCCAGAAATCAACAGTAGGCACTCAACTGGTTCTCGGGGAATTTGGTTAGGTGGGAGGGTATATCCGTGAAGATTCTGATCGTAGCCGATGATATTCACCCTCGCCTGTATGAACACTACAACCCGGATCTCTTTCCGCCCATCGATTTCATCATCTCCTGTGGTGATCTACAGCCCTGGTACTTGTCCTATTTGATGTCCTGCTTTAATGCCCCCTTGTTTTATGTCCGGGGCAATCACGATACCTGGATTCCGGATCAAGATACCGATGGGGGCGAGAATCTCGCCGGCCGCGTGATCACCCATAAGAAGATTCGGATGGCGGGCTTTGAAGGGTCGAGATTTTGCGGCTCTCCTGACTCCTTGCAATACACGGAGCGACAGATGCGACGGATGAGTTGGAAGGTGCAGTGCGCCGCCCTGCGGCATCGGGGATTAGACATTATCGTTACCCATTCGCCTCCCTTTGGCATCCACGACGCCGACGATCCCACCCATATGGGCTTTTTGACCTATGTGAATCTGATCAACAAGTATCAGCCTAAATACTTTATTCATGGTCATACCCATCTTAACTATGGCCATAACCAAAAGCGAATTACCACGCTGGGAGAAACCACAATTATTAACGGATACGGATATTTCATTCTCGATTACGAACAGGGTGTCAGCGAAATCGATCGACGACACCGGTGAAGGGATACTGCCCAGCGAGTCTGGGGAAGTGAGAGGAGGGGACTGCCTTATGGCTTTTAACTACGAAACAACGGGTTCTGTGGAATTTACCATGCAGCAGGTGTTTGATGAGTATCATCGAGTGATTGGGCTGATGTCTCCTTCCCATTACGATAAACTGAATCACTGGCGGGAGAAGGGAATGGAACCGGCCCTTCTTGCCCAGGCGATTCTCTCCGTGGAAAACGAACACCAGCGCCGGGTGCAAGCCAATGAACCCGGTGCCCATCAAATTCGCCGGATTAGCTATCTGGAGGGGATCCTGCGTAACTGGTATAACGACGGTCTGCGTACCTATCGGGATTGGGATGCCAGGGAGGACGAGCAGGTACAAATGGCCCTGCAGAGGGGTAGCTCATCGGGAGGCGATGGAGATCGCTCCATCGGTTCCTATGAAACCACCAAGGAGGAATGGGGTTGGGAGGTTTAGAAATGGCGGAAATATGTCCGTCTTGCGGGAAAAAACTCCAGATCAGACAGTTGCCCCTTCCGACCTGGGCTATTGATGCCCGCAAGAAGTTTGGTGATATCTTGGAGATGAAGGTCTGTCCCTATTGCAGCGGGGAAGGGGAACTCGCAGCCATGCGGCCCCATTACCAGGATTTTGTGGCGGGAAAGGTGGATGTTTACGGGAGGCCGAAGCCCAGCCTAAATCCTTTGCCGGCAAAGATCCGGAAAATGCGTTTTGAGACCTTCCAGGTGAGTCCACAGCTGCGGTTAGCCTATGAAGCCGCCTGGGAATATGCCCATAACTATCCCCAATCGGCTGCCGGAGGCAAGGGACTGTTGCTGTATGGACCCGTGGGCGCGGGCAAGACCCATCTGGCAGCTTCTATCTGCAATGCACTCATCGATCGGGGTTTTGACGTAGTCTGGACCAACACCCCGGAGTTTATCACCAAGCTCAAACGCAGTTTTGATACGGGAGTTAACGAAGCGACGGTGATGGATTCCCATATTCGAGCGGGCCTTTTGGTCTTGGATGATATCGGTAGCGAAAAACCGACGGATTGGGTAGAATCTCGCCTCTATGAAGTGATTAACTCCCGCCTGGAACGGGAGGCGCCGATTATTTTCACCAGCAACTGTCAGGCTGATGTTCTGACCAAGAGGTTGGGGCAGAGGATTGTGTCGCGGATTCGCGGGATGTCCCAAGGAGTGCAGCTTAGGGCCAGGGACTATCGGACAATTTCTTAACCTGCGGTCTTCACCGGGCCGCTTTTTTGTTCATCTAGTGACCAACGAGGGAGGGAAGGCCTAATCTTTGGTGGAGGCCGTCTAAGTCATGAATGCAAAACTAATATATCGTACACCTGGAATGCTGCAATTAGTGGAACTAGCGGGAAGGACATGCTATCGTTCTGAGGCAAAGATTACCGATTCCTCAGCTGCGGGGTTTGTTTCCCGCATCGTTTCTCGAGGCCATGAATCGGTAATCGAACACTCTCAAATCGTCATTGAGGTTGTCGGTGCTCCAGCCGAAACCTTGCTAACGGCGTTGCGACTTAATCGATACATCACTGCCTATCCCACTGGGGAAGATGGTTTGTATTTGGCGGGAAACGCCAGGATGTTTAAGGATCTAGTGCGGGCCGGAAAGGAATACCTGGCCAGCACCGACGATCCCCGGTTTGCAGAGCTGATTGACCAACTCCTTGAGCAGCTCTACAGTTTACCCCAGGCGTTTTTCGTCGATTTTGTCAACCATGGCTGGATGGATGCCCACAGATTCACGGAAGAGCAGACCGAGGAAGGGACGCCTACCATTGTGCCCCGGATGATCTTTTCCCAGAAGGGGCAGACGGTGGAGCTTCTGAACCTCGATACCCGGTTCCCGGAACTTGAGGGACTGCCGACAACAACTCAGGAGGGCCTGGTCAGCTGTACCCTGCGGGTGACTACCTCCCGGGATAGTACCCATCAAGAAGTAAGACACCGTCCCGCAGCCTATAGCCAAGAATCCCAAAGATATGTGGATCTGCAGAATCAACTGCAGTATGTCCACCCCGAGGAGATCCCTCAGGACCAGCGAATCACCGTGGATTTTTCGGGGATGGACAGCATGCTGGGATCTGAGGTGCACTTGACCTTTGATGAGATGATGCAAGTGACCCATCGTTTCTATCGGGCGCTGCGGGCAGCAGGATTTGTGCCTGAGGTAGCCCGGGGGATATTGCCCAATGCGATGGGAACGACTATTGTCATCACTCGCACCTTAGCCAATTGGCGCCATTATCTCCAGCTGCGGACTGAAGCCGGAGCACAGCGGCCGATTCGTGTCAGGGCTCAAGCTATTTTGGCGGAGTTGCAGGCCGCGGGCTGGCTATTGGATCTGAATCGTACCGAGAAATAGCTACAAAAATCGGAATGCCGTCCACTTTTCCAAAGGAAATTGTCCTTAGGTAGGGAATGGTTGATTAGTTATTGAGTTGATTGGCAATCATTCCCAGGGGGTGAAGACTTGGGCACCTTCGCGATAGCGCTAAAAACTGGACTGTTTGTTTATGCAATCTTGTTTGCAGTATCCTATACTCTGTGGCAGCTGGCTACTGAGACGATGGCCTATTGGCTGATACCGGTGATGATTCTACCGGCCTTCCTGTTGGTACCTCTTGGAACCAAATGTGTGACGGCAAGGCGTCCCCTGGATCCGGCGGCGGTGGGCTGGAAATTAGGGTTGCAGTGGATGTTCCTGTTTCTGATCCTTGACGCTGGGGCTCTATGGCTCTGTGATCCGGAGTTGTCATGGCTCGGTATGCTGGACCTCAAAGTGGGTATTGGCTATCTAGGTCGCATCCTACTGGTACTGCTCAGTGGTCCGATGACAGGGGAACGGTATCGCAGAAACCTGCGCAAGGGACTGAGAATGTTCCGGAGGTAAGGACAAGATAGAAGGGCAATGCTCTGCACCCTCGGTCCACCGGGGTGGAAACCAAGGGAGGATTGCCAACCATGCTGACTGGGACTAGGTCATTGGATCTGGTCCTAATTCATGTCTTCTGTTAAGTCAGGCTGAGTCAAGGAGGGAGTTAGCTTGGAACAGATGTTGAGACAGGTGGCTGAGGTTCTGAGAAACACAACTAACGCCGTTGCCTTTACCGGCGCGGGAGTCAGCACGGAATCGGGGATCCCTGACTTTCGATCCAGCACCGGTATCTATACTCAGACCGATAATGCGATGGAATTGCTGTCTCTTACCACCTTTCATGCGCGGCCTAAGGAGTTTTATCAATTCTTCAAGGATAGCTTTCTCCGATACGGAGATGCCCAGCCCAATGCGGCCCACAAGGTTCTTGCCAAATGGCAGCGGGAGGGCCGGCTGACGACTCTAGTTACCCAGAACGTCGATGGTTTGCATCAAGCTGCCGGCAGCCCAAGGGTATTGGAGTTACATGGTCATACCCGTTCAGTGGTTTGCCTCAGCTGTGACCGGGAGTTTCCCATGTCGGACTTTGTCATCGACTCGGAGACCTATCCGCGCTGCCCGGAATGTGACAAGCCCTTGAAACCCAGAGTAGTCCTCTTTGAAGAGCCCTTACCACAGGACGTTTTGGGCGAGGCCTTTGCTGCTGCCCAGGCGGCGGAAGTGCTGATTGTTGTCGGAACATCCTTAACCGTGTCTCCCGCCAACTATCTTGTTGACTATCGCAATCCTCGGGGCAAACTTGTCATCATTAACCTGGATCCGACTCCCTATGACCGGTACGCCGATTGGGTGATTCATGGCAAAGCCGGAGAAACCCTCACTCGTTTGGATGAACTCCTATCCTAAAATTGGCTAGGTACCGACACGAGCTGCAGTTGGCTCAGCTCTCCTAGGGCCGGACTGCAACTCGTGCCGGGCACGGCTTTGACTATTGATCAAGGGTTAATAGGACGGAGTTGGATCGAGTGCTTTCGTGTCCCAAGGGGTCGACGGCAGTGATCACAAAGCTGACTCGATCTGCACCGGCAAACTCCCCGAGACTAAAGGACCACTGCTTCGTCAAGGCGTCGACTTCCTGCCACAGCTGATACCCCAGGAACTGTTCGTCGGTGCGGGTGTAAATCCGATACCCCGTCAGGGGTGTTGTCGGACTGGGATCCCAGCTTAGTACCGCCCATCCCCCTTGATAGCTCAGTGTCACATTGCTTGGGGGCTTGGGTTGCTCCCTGATGTCTAGGTCGATGTCCACTAAACCCACCTGGGGACGCCACGCCACCCTGGTGGTGGTACCGGAGTTGATCTCCAGAGTCTGATAGGGACTCAGGTATACCCGCTGGTAGGCATGGTAGGTGTCCTTGTAGATGGCGACAGCGATATCGTATTGTCGGGGCGGAAGATCCATGGATACTTCCACCGGCTTCCTGGGCTCGGGGATGTCAAAGTTGACATAGGCGTCCTCATTGGTCATTAACCGACCTTTGATTAGTCCTCCAATGTTGCTAAACTCGCTTAAATCCAGGGTAACCACCAATTTCCCGTCCGCGGGGCCCAAGGTGATCCGCAGGGGAGTGGTGGTATCCTCCTGGACGGTAACTTCCGCTCTACCGGTGTAGAGGGCATTGCCGCTGGGGCCAAAGACGTGGAGGACAATTTGCCAGTCACCGACAAACAGACGGGGAGACTCAATGCTGATCCCTCCGTCTTTGACCACGGTCTCTTGCTTAACGACCATCTTACCTCGCACATAGCTAATCTCAACCTTCCAACCTTCAACTTCCCTTGGTTCTCCCTGCAGCGTTGCCATGGTGCGAACTGCGCCCGCGGGAGCATTGGGATCAATGGTTCCGCTTCGAGAAACTGGCGTGGTCCTGCCTGAGCATCCCAACGCCAAGAAAGCTAACCCGGCGATCATCAGCCAGATGGTAACCCAGCGCAGCCAGCGATATTGCTTTACCTTGCTAGACAACAAAAAAGCCACCTCGCTTCTGCTCCCGAAGGGCAGGGAAGTGGTATGCTGTATCTATAGTCTATGGACAATGGCCCCTTTTGTCAACGTCAAGCAAAGGGGTTCCTTTCTAAAGAGGCCACCAGCTTCTCATCATCGACATGGGTGTAGATAGTGGTGGTGGAGATGTCCTCATGTCCCAGCAGTCGCTGCAGGGTTCGCAGATCTTCACCGTTGATGTACAACGAGGTGGCAAAGCTGTGCCGCAATTTATGGGGAGTCAACAGCTCCTTCTTCGCTTCCGGCAGCGGAGCAGCTTGGGCATACTCCTTGAGTCTTGCCTGAATCGCTCGAGGGGTGATGCGGGTATACCGGTTGCCCAGGAACAAGGCAAGACGGTCTTTGCCCTTAGCTTTGTCCCCTGGTCGAACCTTGAGGTATTCTGCCACCGCCTCCTTGACGCTGGGGGGAACAGGAACCAAGCGATTCTTGTCACCCTTGCCGCCTACGACCCGAAACACCGAGGTGTCCTCAGAGATATCGTCGATATTCATCGCCACCACTTCGCTGATGCGAAGGCCCATAGCCAACATAATCAGGAAAATCGCGTAGTCCCGGGGATTCTTGGCTTGTTTCACCGTTTCGAGAAAGGCCAGAGCCTCCTCGGCCTTCAGATGAACGGGAGCCTCATTGTGGCGAATAGTCCTGGTCTGCAAGTCGACAACGGCTGAGGTGTCGTCAATCAGCTTATGCTGCGCTAAATACTTGAAAAACTGTCTTACCGAAACGATCTTGCGGTTAATGGTACTTTGCGCATATCCCATGGTCTGTTTGAGAAAAAGAAAATACCCGACGAGATCCCCCGAGGTAATCTCCTTGATATCCACTGTGAACTGACTCAAAAGGTCTTCGCCCAGGCTGCTGAGACGTCCCTGGGCCTTTAAATCTGCCTCTAGTTCATGGGCCCGCTTGTTGTCGAGATTAACTACACATTCAGCCCGGGACAGTACCAAGTGAAGCTTGAGCAAACGGAGGTCGGAATAATAAGCTTCTGCTGTCCGAGGACTCTTGTTGAGGGCCATGGTATCACTAAATTCCTTGAGGTATTGATCGTAATCGAGCATGAACATCACACCGTTTCTTCCTAGGTTTTGACCCACGTTGACACCATGGGCTTCTACGATGATCCAGAAGATTCCTGCCCCAGTATACTCTGACACATAATCAGTGAGTCTTTACATACACTAAATCTGGGGTGAAAGTCTCCATGGTGAGTCCGAAGATATGGTTTCTAGCGTCCTGGATTTTGGTAATCGCTTTGCAGTCAAAGTGGTTGCCCTTATTGGGGGCGGCCTACATTTTGGCTGTTTTCTTGTATCATTATCAAAGGGGAGTGGTGGCTGTAGCCATTGCCACCATAATCTGGTACTGGATTGCTGCTACGGTAGCTCTGTTTGTCTGGCAGGAGTTCGACATCTGGCTGGCCGGCTGGGTTCACATATTTATCGCGTGGTTTGCGCCCATCATTCTTACGGCCATTTTGCCCTTCACCAATCCCGAGGCAGATGTGGAGCAACCCAACATCTAGCCCAGCAGGTTCAGCAAGGCCAAGACCCCTGATTGAATAAGTGTTGAGAGAAGACATTTTAGGCAGGGGAACGGCCAAGAAGGCCGAAGGAGCCTGATGAAGGACAGAGCTCCCAAAGCATCTAGCACCGAATCGGCTTAACCCCTGTCTACCGATCAGTGCACTTCGCAGAATCCATATTATGCGAAGTGGATTCTAGCAAGAAATATATAGCGCAACGGTAAATCGGCGGCAAAATCATCCTAGAACGCAGCGCCTAGTAAATCCCGGTATAATCACGGTCGGCTTTCGTGCAGTCCAAACGGTTTGCCACCGGCTTGCGCCGATGATGCTTCGAATTCAAGCCCCGCAGGGACTTTTGCGGGGCTTTCTGTTTGTCTATTTGCAAGAAACCTACGAGCAACGTCCATGACTAATCTGTTACGACTACTCATATAGCGGCACCTGAAGCACCTGTCCGACCTTGAGAAAGCCCGATTCTAGACCATTGTACTTTTTGATGTCGTAGATCACGCTTCGGGGATCTTTGCCGCTGGTCACTTGGGTGGCAATCTTCCACAGCGTGTCTCCGGGAGCTACGGTCACTTCAATAAAGTTATCCGGCTGCATACTGTTGGTCATGGAAACCAACCCAAATAGCGCTCCGGCCAATACAAACCCGATCAAGCCCATCTGTAACGCAAACCGACGCAACCTGGTGCTAGAAATAGCCATTGCCTGTTGCTCCTCCTTCGCTCGATTTCAAACGGGAACATACTTTTGCAGGAACAAGTGTTTGTATCTGCATATATTCTAGCACGAACACACGTTTTGATCAAGGAAAATACGGAACATTCCCATCTCTACCGAACGAAGGTTTGCCGCCCATGGGTCAATATGGTATAATCAAGGAAAGACCTTCGAGGTCCTGGGAAGGGTGAGACCGATTTGAGCAAACTTACAAAGCGCCAACAAGAAATATTTGACTTTATTGTCGAAGAGGTTCGGGAGAAGGGATATCCTCCTTCCGTCCGGGAGATCGGCAAGGCGGTGGGCCTAAAGTCCTCGTCTACCGTGCACGGTCACCTAAGTCGGCTTGAGGAGAAGGGCTTGATCCGTCGCGATCCCACCAAACCTAGGGCTATCGAAATCTTGGGAATGAACAAGCTTGTCCGCAAGGAGACCATTAACGTTCCCATCGTAGGCAACGTTACGGCCGGTGAGCCTATCTTGGCCCACGAGAACATCGAAGATTATTTCCCCATTCCTGCGGATTTTGTTTCCTCGGAGGAAGAGCTTTTCATGCTTCACATCCAAGGTGACAGCATGATTGAAGCAGGTATTTTGGATGGCGACTATGTCCTGGTAAGGCGCCAGCCTAGTGCCGACAACGGAGATATTGTCGTTGCGCTGATCGGTGAAGACTCTACCGTGAAGCGGTTTTTTAAAGAGGACGGCTACTACCGATTACAGCCGGAAAACCCTGCGATGGAACCAATTATTGTGCAGGAAGTAGAGATCTTAGGGAAAGTCGTGGGCGTATTTCGAAGACTTCACTAGTAACTACAACTCCTTGACCAAAAAAGATGAGGGTAAGCTCCCTTGCTGGGCTCACCCTCATCCTTTTTCTTTGCGATAGCTTGTTTCTTAATCTCAGGAAACTCGTTCCTCTTTCCTACCGGCAGCTTTCCCTTCGTACTCCGCCTTACTGATGAATGTGCCACCAACCACCGACTGGTGTACTGGTCGATATCGTCTGTCCAGCTCAATTCGCAGGTCCATACGATTAAAACAACGACTACTGTTTCCAACCACCGTCTTGTTTACGAACCACTCATATGCCTCGCCGGGTTCAGCCTGTTGGAATACCGAAGTTCGACTCAACCGAACTTCAATCGGTTCGCCGCAGCGGTCACACTTAACATACACCCAAACCGCGTCAGGTTCGACGACCACCCCGGTGGAATCGGCCCTTGGCTTTCCACCTAGACCCAACAACCTCTTGAGGAAATTCATCTATCTAACAGCTCCCAACCAACCTAGCGGACTTCTGATAACTTCAGTCTTATCTACACCCTCTAGCTTAGGTTAGCTACGCCTAGTTCATCTTCCGTTGCCTCGTCTGACTGCATAGTTCCTAAGGAGTCAGCACCAAGCAAGGTGAAGAACATCTCCAGGGCCTGCGCCCTACCCTTGTCCTGTGGGTTCGTTTCTTCCCCATCAAAAGCAAAACGGGGCAGACTGGCATACTCCCTACGGGCTGCTTCGTATGCCAGTTCAACCCCTTTTTCTTCGATGATGCGCATTAGTGATGTGTACATGCTCCGTCGGGCCTCAGCTTGCCGACTCCAAAACTTCGGATTAGACGTCATTGAGCTAGCAAGCAGATCTTGCTTGGCCAGTCTCTTAAAACGCTTCAGCCCTCTCAAAACCTCTTCCTTGCCTACCTCAAACATGACACATTCCCCCTTAGTTGGTGGCTAGGAAATTCCCCATTGTTATAATATATATCTTCGCCCGGTGGATTAGAAATCCTTTCCCGGAATCGACCCTGTTCGACATTATCACCCAAGAAAACACTCAGACCGACAGCTGGGCCGAAAAAACCTACTCTCGAACATTGTAGACAAAGGTGACGTGCCCATCTTCCTCCAATCGATAGTAGTCTACCATTTCCCCCCGCCGCTCTAGACTGCCGACGTAACTCTTGTTTTCCAGCAGCATTGCTTCCTGAAGGGCTTCTTCTCGCATCAGACCATCATACCTACGGCTTCTCAATATCCTTCGAATCGGTGCATCAGGAGGTAATTTGGACATTGGCATAACTCCCTTTCTGCAAGCAACGGCATGAGTCGCCTTTGCCGCATATTATGCATTACCGACTACAATGCTTACCCTTATTATTAGCCGTCGGTCCCAAATCATGCGTGACGCAGATGATCTTCTGTATCTATTAGGGTACTTCGTAAATAGTGATGGCAAACTTGTCGCCGCTCTTGGAAAGGCCAAAAATCAATCCTTTGTCCTTGAGGGTCTGGTTGAAAAAGGTAATCATTTTGCCATACTCTCCGCTGATGTCCAGCACTTCATGGCCGATAACCCGTAGTTGATCTTGTTCGTTGGTTTGAACCTTACTGTTCTCCATTGTAATCGTCCTCTCTTTCCAAATTCTAGCCCGTTTCTTAGAAGACATCGTGGCGTTTTAGCTCCTTGATCGCGTCTGGAGAACGCAAGTAGTGGTAAAGGGCGCTAACCATCTGCTTTTGCTCCTTGTAGCCCCAGGCCAACAGCAAATGGGTATATTGATTCCCTGGTTCTATTTTTAGGGCTTGCCGTAAGTGCGTCATCCCCGTGGGAAAATCTCCCTGGCGACCATAGAGAAGAGCAACGAAGTTTCTCGGCCAGACATTCTCGGGATCCCTGGCGATAATCTGTTCCAGCAGCGCAATGGACCTTGCCGTGTTGCCGGTAACATAGGCTCCGTAGGCAAGAACATTGAGAGCTACCAGGTCATCGGGGCTATCTTCCAATACCTTGCTTTGACTCTCCATGAATTCACCGATTGGCCCCTGTTCCTGCCTTGAGAAGGAAGAGAAGACCTCAAAGGCTTCCGCTAGCTGCCCAAGGTTGGCGTTGGCGATTCCCACCAAGAGCTTCTCAGTGGTAGTTTCTCCGGAGGTGGATTCCAGTAATGACTGCCAATCATAGATTGACGCGGCCTGTGCGGTGTCAACCCCAAGGACCAAGGGAGTGAACAAAATCATCACCATCAGCCCCGTTAGGGCAGCTGTCTCGAGCTTTTTGCTCATAACTCCCCTCCCTTTCTTACTATCCTTTTCCGTCAAGAACTAAACCTGCAACTGCCAGGTTGTCATCTCCTCCATGATCGCGGGATCGCTTAAGTTAAATCGTACCGGTGAGATGGAAATGTAGCCAGCGCGGACCGCTGCTGCGTCGGTATCTTCACCTTCGTCTAAGTCCACAGGATCACCGGCCATCCAGTAGTAGATTCTTCCTCTGGGGTCCACCCGCTTGTCAAAGACGTTCTGATAACGCCTAACCCCTGGTCGGGTTAGCCTTACCCCTTTGATTTTCTCCCAGGGACAATCCGGGAAATTTACATTCAGTAGGGTTTCTCGGGGTAGCCCTTGCTGATGAACCTTCCTTACTAAGTACCCCAGCCAATCGGCCATCTGCTCAAGGTCTTCTGTCGGGACGGTCAGGCTCATTGTCGAGGCCGCAATGGCCGGGATCCCCGACAACACCGCTTCTACCGCCCCTGCAACGGTCCCTGAATACAGAAGGTCAGTTCCTAGGTTTGGTCCCGGATTCAAGCCCGAGACAACAAGGTCTACAGAGGTAGCCAAAACCGCCTCCACCCCAATTTTAACGCAGTCTGAAGGGGTTCCATCGAGACTCATAGCCGATTCTACATTCTCGGCGAAATTGGGATAGGGTGTTAACCGCAGAGGATGGTGTACCGTAATGGCATGGCCGGTGGCACTGCGTTCCCGATCAGGAGCAATTACTGAGACCCTTCCGATCTTGCCTAATCGTTGTGCTAACACTCGTAACCCAAAGGAATGAATTCCGTCGTCGTTGGTAATCAAAATGTGCACCGTTGGTACTCCTCCAGTTAGGAAGCTATCTTGATTCGACAGTACTAACTCCTTCGATGGCCTGCAAAGCACCAAAGACAGCGGTTAGGTGCGTCTGTTGGATTCCCTCGAGGGTAAAATGGATTGTCACGTAGTTTTCTTTATCGCCTTCCGTGATACTTACGGTTCTGATGTCGGCGTGATGGTGACTGAGGACGCTGGAAATTGTCGCCAACAAGCCCGGTCGATCTAAGGCCGTTACCCGAATCCTCCATGGTCCTCCCGTCAGGAAACGGTGTTCAACCCGATCCAACACCTCCAGGGTCAATACCGCAGCCAGTGCGCCGGCAATCGCTCCAACATAGTACCCTGCTCCGACGGCCAGGCCAACCCCTGCTACTACCCACAGGCAGGCAGCAGTGGTCAGACCTCGTACGGAAGAACCTTCTCTCATAATAGTACCCGCACCCAAGAAACCGATACCACTGACAACCTGTGCCGCTAACCGGCCAGGGTCAAAGCCGAAGCTATCGGGAAAGCCGTACATGGATACTAACATAATTAAGGCCGAGCCGATACAGACAAGAATATGAGTGCGAAACCCGGCGTCTCGCCCGTGCATCTCCCTCTCCATGCCGACGATTCCGCCCAAGACAATCGCAAGCCCTATCCGGGTCAAAACGACTAGTGGAGTCAAGCCGCAGTCCCCCTTCAGCAATTGTTGCTCCTTACAAACAACTTGCCTATAGCAGATTCAAAGCCATGAGTACCTGGACCAATAAAATACAGATTACGATGCCCGGTAGTAGATTTCCTACCCTGATTTTGGTCACCTCAAGGATATTTAACCCGATTGCCAAAACCATGAATCCACCGGTCGCGGTCATCTCTAGAACGACAGGTTCGGTAAAAAGGGTTCTAGCCATGTCCGCAGCCAGACTCAGGGTTCCTTGGTAGATAAGGACCGGTATCGCTGAAAAGGCTACTCCAACTCCTAGAGTCGATCCAAGGGCAATGGAAGTAATCCCATCGAGCATCGATTTAGTCAGCAGGATCTGATAGTCGCCACTGAGGCCGTCGTTAATCGCCCCGAGAATGGCCATGGGCCCTACGAGATATACCAAACTGGCGGTAATCAACCCTTGAGAAAACTGATTCTTCTCTCCCTTGAATCTGCTTTCCACTCGGCTGCTGATACTTTCCAGCCAATTCTGGATATCGATGGCTTCGCCGATGGCTCCGCCGACTACCAGGCTAAGTAGAGGGATGAGTATGTTCTGGCTTTTTAAGCCCATATCGATACCTAACACCACCGTCACGGTACCGACTCCGTGAACTATTGTTTTGCTGACTCGGGACGGTAGCCGTGAGCGGAGCAAGAGACCTAATGTCGCTCCCACAATGATCGCTAGGGTGTTAACAATTGTTCCGGTCATTCCAAGGTCCTCCGTGTCTGCAGAAAATGCTACAGCTTCGCATTACAGCTAGGGCAGCGTTCCATGGTGACATCCACTACGGTGAAACACCGGTAGCAGTCTTGCTTCAAAATCCCATTGCACCGGGGACAATTGGCTAGGGAATCCAGGGCTGGTTTTCTACAATGGGGGCACTGTCGAAAGGGTCCCTTGGGACGTTTCAGAGTGTAGACAAGCATCGTTAGTCCCAGGAGAATAGGACCCAATACTCCGATACCAAAGAAGCCCAACAACAATGCCGATGCCGTCCAAATCACAGGATGATAGTCCCGGCTCTTGGCGTCGGAGTACATCCAATATCCAACTAAGGCCAAAGTTGCCAGCTTGATTGCGACATAGGCAAGCTCCAAATCCCCACCTCCAAGCCGATATCACTGCCTTTTGTTATCACCGAATTCTACACCGATTTGCAGAAACCCTCTAGAAACAAAAACCGCCTCGAGGATTGAGGCGGTACCGTATCGCCATGAGCATGACGCCTATTAGAACTGGGTAGAAATTTTACTTTTGATCCGACAAAGGGCGTTGTCGATGGATTTAGTGTGAGTATTTAGCTCTTCGGCCATCTCACGATAGGACAATCCGTTAATGTATAATCGAAACACCCGATATTCAAAGTCACTGAGCACTTCAGCGATATGTTTCTGTGTATAGTCAATGCGCTCGCGATCGATGACCACTGATTCGGGATCATCCATCTTATTGCTGCTGATGACCTCGATGAGAGTTCGATCTCCTTCGTTGTCGTAAATTGGTTTGTGCAAGGATGTGTAGGAGTTTAGTGGAATGTGCTTCTGTCTGGTGGTTCCCTTGATGGCACTGATAATGTTGCGGGTAATGCATAGTTTCGCAAAGGACCAGAAGGAAGAGGCCCCGGGCGAGAAGTCTCGAATAGCCTTGAACAGGCCGATCATTCCTTCCTGCAGCAGATCATCGTCCTCGGCTCCCTGCAGAAAGTAGGGCCGAGTCCAAATGTACACTAACTTCTGATACTTATGGAGTAGAAAGTCCATTGCATCTCTGTCACCGTTCTGAGCGCGCTGGACCACCTCCTCATCGGTAAGTTGTAAGTAGTGTGTTTGATCATTACCTTCTGCAACGCTTTGCACCGGCATAGCACGACCCATGAATGGTCCACTCCTTCAGCAAATGAAGTTGAGCTAATAGAAGATAATATGTTTCTATAACGTTAATTTCTAGGAATAAATGTCATTTACCTTCTTGTAACAAGCATAAATTGCCTATTTTGTGAAATATCCCGCGTCTACCTTAATATTTACAGAGAAGGTGTAACATTCCTTTATTGTCGCAAGACAATGTCTTTGGGACATTGTCCTTTAGCCGGCTCCTGTCATTGCAGACAAAAATAGCCGTCAAGTTCCCCTCTTCGGTGGAACCTAACGGCTGTTAACCTACTTCCCAACCAATTTTAGCACACATACAAACGGTAGTTCATCTCCCCTTGTCAAGATATCTTCACTGACACCTTGTGCTGAAAGATTCCCCTTTTTACCTCGGAAGTAGTAACGTTCTGCGCTTGCAGCTTTTCCCGCAGGATGTTAACTGCATCCCAAGGGTCTACTCGCTCTCCACAAGTAAAGACATCTACCGCAGCGTATCCTAATTCTGGCCACGTATGAATCGCGAGGTGCGACTCGGAAATGACAACTACTCCGCTAACTCCCTGTGGGCTAAACTTGTGAAAAGCAACTTCCCGTACCTCAGCACCGGCCGCCAACGCGGCATCAGTCATGATCTGTTCGATGGCTTTTCTGTCGTTGAGTACCTCAGGGTCACATCCGTATGCTTCACAAAGAACATGACGCCCCAAAGCATGGTTCATTCCATCTAGTTCCCCCTTTATTCCTAGTAATTTGCATGGCTGGAAATCATCCTTTCATGCAAAAAAGAACAGATTAATTTTAGCAGATCGCATCCCAAAGTCAAGATATTTTGTTCCGCTTTTTCGCAGCCCCTGACGCCGTTCAGTCCTCCCTTTCCTTCATCGCGGCCTGGACGGCAGCTATTGCCCCTTCAACAGCTATTTGACAGTGTTCTACCGTCAAGCCCCCCTGCAAATAGGCAATATATGGAGGGCGAATTGGTCCGTCGGCACTTAGCTCAATGGAGGAACCTTGAATGAAGGTCCCCGCTGCCATTACAACCTTATCGGCGTAACCAGGCATCGGCGCCGGCACTGGACTAACAAAATGATCCACAGGACCGGCCTGCTGTATTCCCTGACAGAAGGCAATTAGAGGCTCTGGAGACTCGAAGCGAATTGCTTGCACAATATCGGAACGCGCTTCATCCCAAGTCGGGGACACGGCAAATCCCAGCTTTTCCATAGCGGCCGCCATCAATATTGCGCCCTTAACGGCCTGAGCGGTAACGTGGGGGGCGAGGAAAATCCCCTGCAGCAGCGTCCTAGTCAGGTCAAACATGGCACCCACTTCCTGGCCAATCCCCGGGGCGACTGCAGCATCCGCGGCTAGAGCCACCAGATCTTCCCTCCCGACAATATAGCCACCGGCAGGGGCGATGCCGGCACCGGGGTTCTTGATCAATGACCCCGCCAGCAGATCGACCCCAACATGCCCCGGTTCCAGGGATTCAACAAACTCGCCGTAACAGTTATCGACAAACACCGCCACGTGGGGATGGGCTGCTTTGATTGCTTGGGTGGCCTCACCGATTTCCCTCACGGACAGGGCCCGACGCCAGGAGTATCCCCGAGAACGCTGTAGCGCCACCACCTTGGTTTGGGGCGATATGCTGTTGATAATCCCAGTAATATCCAGGGTATCGTCGGGGTTAAGCTCAACGTGCCGGTAGCCGATTCCCCAGGCTTTCAGGGAAGAAGGGGGTGCATCGTCTCCGCCGATTACGTGCTGAAGGGTATCATAGGGAGCACCACTGGCATAAAGCAGTTCATCGCCTGGGCGCAACAACCCAAAGAGACAGGCACTGATGGCGTGGGTCCCCGAGGCCAGCTGCGGTCTGACAAAGGCTGCTTCCCCCCCGAAAACTTCGGCGTAGATAGCCTCCAGCACATCCCGCCCGGAGTCATTATACCCGTAACCAGTTCCGGCAGCAAAGTGATAATCGGAAACCCTGTGGGTGTGAAAGGCTTTCAGGACTCGCCTTTGGTTAGCTAAGGCGATTTGGTCGACTTCTTCCCACTGGGGGGCCACTTGTTTCCGTAACGAACTAACCAGTTCCACAATGTTCTCTGACGATACCCTTGATTGCACAGCGCTAGCGACTCCTTCCTCAACGAAAAACTAGTAGTGGGCAAGTTTGGTTGCTACGTCCATTGCTTTGGGGCGGTAATTGCCTCTATTACCCTTAGTCCTCCTCGTCGAAATCCCCGGTGACGGATTTGCCTGCTAAGGCGTCGATGGTGGACTGCCTGAGAGCTTTTTCCGAGTGGACGTTTAGGCGCCACTTCCCATCCTTCAGTGGCAGTTTCTCGACTTCTCCAGTAACCTGTTTTTCAAACCACAACTTGTCAACAACTTTGTCCAACTCTTCCTTATTATTAAATTCCAAGGAAAATGACTTAATCATTGTCGCCTCATCCTCTAGTCTATGGTTGGAATCTAATCCCAGCCGACTCCATCCTTTCGATGGCTTCCGCTAAGCGGGACTCCTCCACACATAGGGAGATACGAAAATAGCCTTCACCGTATTCACCGTACCCTATCCCCGGAGTCACCACTACACCAGTCTTTTCAAGCAGCATCTGAGCAAACTCGGTGGCGGTGTACCCCTTGGGAACCCGGGGCCAAAGATAAATGGTGGCTTGGGGTTTCTTCAGCTGCCAGCCCAATTTCTCCAAGCCTGCAACGGCCACATCCCTTCGTCGAGCATACAGCTGCTGCATGGCCTCTATGCTCTCCTTGGGTCCTCTAAGGGCTTCGATCCCGGCATATTGTACAGCTTCCCATACACCGGAGTCAATATTACTCTTGAGCCGGCCCAAGGCTTCGATTACCTGGGAATTGCCCACTGCCCAACCCAACCGCCATCCTGTCATGTTAAAGGACTTAGACAGAGAGTGGAACTCAATCCCCACCTCTTTGGCTCCCGGTACCTGGAGAAAGCTGATGGGCTGATACCCATCAAAGGCCACCTCAGTGTAGGCAGCGTCATGACAAACAATAATGTCATAGGCCTTGGCAAAGGCAATGACTTCACGGAAAAATTTCTCATCGGCGATGGCGCCCGTGGGGTTGTTTGGGTAGTTGAGAAACATCAGCCGGGCCTTCTTGGCGACCTCCTCTGGAATCTGATTCAGGTCGGGGAGAAAGCCATTTTCCTCCAGTAGTGGCATTTTGTAACTTTCGCCGCCGGCAAACATCGTTCCTGTAGCGTATACAGGGTATCCAGGATCAGGAACCAAGTTGATATCACCGGGGTCGACAAAACACAGGGAAATGTGGGCAATGCCTTCCTTGGACCCAATCAATGCCACAACCTCGGTATCAGGGTCTAGCCCCACCGCAAATCTATCCCGGTACCAGTCGGCAACAGCCTGGCGAAACTCCCGCATTCCCGAGTAGGAAGGATAACGATGGGTTGCCGGGTTTTGCGCCTGCTCCACGAGCTTGGCGACGATGTTGTCGGGTGTAGGTCGATCGGGATCCCCCATACCCAAGTTGATAATATCCACGCCCTTGGCCTTAGCTTCGGCAATCTCTTGGTCAATACTGGCAAATAGATATGGTGGTAACTTCTGAATTCGCTTAGCCGTATACATAGCAATCCTCCATCTTGCAGGTAAAACTTGTGCCCTCGCGCCTGCTGTTATTGTTTTCCTCAGGCGCTCCCGGGAAACCTGCCGCTGCTAGGGGCTAATGCGCCCTTCAATCCTGTATACATGGCTGTTTTTCGCCAATCCGGAGTTCTTCCTCTGCTTCCACGGCGTTAATATCA
Source organism: Bacillota bacterium (assembly GCA_012727955.1). Classification (NCBI taxonomy): domain Bacteria; kingdom Bacillati; phylum Bacillota; species Bacillota bacterium. Next base: position 31,250 of record JAAYGB010000066.1, on the reverse strand, counting down.
CTGTCAGCTCCACAAATTTGACAGCGTCCCAAGAGTAAGGTCTCCTGGCGAAGACTAATCGCGGCCAGGGCGGCCCCCAGCTTAATTCCAAAGCGTTTGCCGATGTGATGGCCAAAGAGGTATCCGACCACCAAACAGGCAAAGCCTATGATAGCGATGACCTCAACCCTTGGGTGGAGCATCATTGTTCCCTCCCCTTTCGGCCAGCCGCTGGGACATCCAGTTGATAGACGGAACGCTGATTAGTCCCACAAGCGCCTGCCATGGACTCATCGCTAAAGCCAACAGGAGGCTTCCTAGGGAGAAAAAGCGCACCGGGTTGATTCCCCAACGCACCGCCCAATTCCTGCTACCTCGGCTCCGGTCCTGCCAGTAGTCCATCACATCATCCCACCCCTGAATCCCACCGATCAACAGCAGTGCAAATACTGTTTGGCGCCAACCAAAACAAAGCAGAACCCCCGACAGGATTAGCGCTGATTCCACATATCCCGGAAGCCCCGAGGGATATTGCCTGCCCAGCTCACCGGTCATCCCTATAGAATACGCCGCGGCAAACAACGATAGTGCCCAAGGAGGAGATAAATAGGTGGCAACTCCCATTGCGATGAGAGCATAGGGCAAAGTTCCCTCCTGCAGCACCCCAGCCAAGGTGAGTCGGCCCCCGTCTTGATCATAGTGACGATCGAGGAAATCATCCATCAGACGCACCACAAAAGCGGTAACGACGATACTAAGTACCACTTTCCAGCTAGGCACCTGCCATCTAGAGATGACGCCAAACAAATTGCTTCACCTCCTTCATCCCCTGGCCCCGCAGTACCGATAGGGCAATGATGACATAGTCGGTAAACTCAGTGCGAAGCTTTTTTAGTTTCTCCTGGGCCCCGGGCAGATCCATCTTGTTGGCCAATAGGGCATAACCGGGGCGAAGTCCAGCAAATTGCGCCACTTGGTAGTCCACCGGTCCCAGACAACTGGCAGAACCCGGTTGGCAGGTTTGAGTAATGTCCACCATGTGGAGCACAACCTCTGCCTGCCTGATGGCGGCCAAGGTCTGGGCCATGGCCTGTCGAATCTCCTCGTTGGGATGAATTCCCTCAATCAAACCGCAGGTATCCACCAAGGTCAAACTCCTACGTCCTTTACCCTTGGGCAAAGTAAGCTCCAAGGATTGCAGACAGCGAGTCAAATGGGGAGTTTCCCCGGTCAAAGTTGTCTCTCCCTTGGCCAGGGGAATTCTCTGATTCACGTCAGGACCATTAGCGGGACGAAAGGTGACCACTGCCTCCTGCTGGCCCAGCATCGCGGCAAATCTCAAGGCAAATAGGGTCTTGCCCACGTTTGTCTTTCCGACCACCACACACTGCTTCAATACAGCTACCCCCTTGTGATGTCTACGGTTTCGATGGACATCAATTCCTCCTTGCCGGGGCGCTGTTGCGCCACTAATCGCACAGCCTGTCGCCTAATTGCCTTCTCCACCAGGTTTCGAACGGTACGGGCATTACCGAAATTACCCTGGGAGTTGCGCTTGGCCTCTTCGATGAGGTAAATCAGTTTGATTTTCGCTCGGGGGGTCAGATGATACTGTCTCTGAGAGAACATCTGTTCTGCAATGGAGATCAATTCCCTTTCCGAGTAGTCCCTGAACTTAAGATGCAGCGGAAATCGCGACTTGAGGCCTGGGTTCACCTGGAGGAAGGTCTCCATTTCATCCCGGTAGCCCGCCAGAATCAGGATAAACTCGTTCTTGTAATCCTCCATCGCTTTGACAAGGGTGTCGATGGCCTCTTTACCAAAGTCCTTAGCTCCTCCCCGTGCTAAAGAATATGCCTCGTCGACAAACAATACCCCACCCATCGCCTTCTTGATCTGTTCCCTAGTCTTGGTGGCAGTGTGACCGATGTATTCGCCGACCAAGTCAGCCCTTTCCACCTCCACCAGATGCCCCTGTGGCAGGATTCCCATGGCGCGATAAATCCGGCCCAAGATGCGAGCTACGGTGGTCTTACCGGTGCCGGGGTTTCCCGAAAAGACGGCATGTAGCACTACGGGCTCGGCTGCCAGGCCCATTTCCCGTCGCAGTTGTTGGATCTGTACAAAGGCCTGGATTTCCTTGATTGCGGCTTTCACGTTGTCCAATCCGATCAGCTGGTCTAATTCCTCCATCGCCGCCGCCAGTTGCTCTTGGTTGGACAATCCTTCCTTCGGCTTATGGCCACCAATTCGTGGGCTGTATCGGCCTTGGTCTAGCTCCTGAAAGAGCGCAAAGGCCTCTAAGGGTGTGATCTTGCCCTGAATGATCAAATCCAAGATCTCTGAGTCTGTGGTTGGATGATGAATCAAGGTCTTCACTGGAATCACCGACTTTGTATCAAAATTTGTCTAAACTCGGTACTTTATCTATACGCCGGTGTTTAGGAATCGGTGACTTGTCCAGAAACGGCAAAATCCCCCGGCTGCAAAAGTCCGGGGGATAACGAATAATCAATGCTTGATTAGATCTCTGGCTGGCTTCTCGCCTGCCACCCAATATTCATATTGCTCTGCGGTGATATCGTGGACACTGCGTGTTTATAAATCAGTTCACTCTTGCCATCGGTTTCAAACAAGACGGTAAAGTTGTCGAAACCACTCACGACGCCCCGCAATTGGACGCCATTGACCAGATAAATCACCACAGGGACCTTCTCTTTCATCACTTGGTTCAAGTAGAAGTCCTGAAGACTGGGCGATTGTTTCATGGCAATTCCCCCTCTCTGATCCCGGTGACCAACTCAAGTGCCAGCTACCAGTTCCTCTGTGGTTAACTTTCGCTGTCTTTGGCAGCTCTCCTTTGATACTCACTGACGATCTCTTCGACTGCCTGCTCAGGGCCCACAGTACTGACATCAATCCACTGAATGCGGCGATCCCGCAGAAACCAGGTATATTGTCTTTTTGCATAGCGCCGGGTGTTTCTCTTGAGTAAGCGAATTCCTTCTTCCCAGTCGTATTGTCCCTGCAAATACCCGATAAGCTCCTTGTAGCCGATGGCCTGCAGCGCAGTACCCCTTTGGTCAAATCCCCGCTCCAACAGCTGCTTTACCTCGTCAAGTAGGCCCTGTTCGAGCATCAGGTCTACTCGCTGATCACACCGAAGATAGAGTTCCTCCCGGGGTCTGGTCAGGCCAAAGAACAGGGCTTCGTGTCTCGGGGGGCGATGCTCCTGCCGCTCAAGGAGCTCACTGAGGGGGGTCCCGGTAACTTCATACACCTCCCAGGCCCGAATAACCCGCCGCACATCGTTGGGATGTAGGCGCCTGGCACTGACCGGGTCAACCCGCTGCAGTTTGTCGTGTAATGCCTTGGGCCCCTGGGTCTGTGCTATCTGCTGCAGTTGACGACGCAGTTGAAAATCCTCTGGTTGGGCCGGAAAGTCGAATCCGTCGATCACCGCTTTGACATAAAGCCCTGTGCCGCCGGTCAGCAAAGCCCGTTTGCCCCGAGCCGAGATGGAGGCCAGTATTTCCTCGACCATCTCCTGGTATTGGGCTACGGTGAAATCCTGATCGGGATCCACCACATCAATCATGTGGTGAACAATTCCTCCTTGCTCCTCGGGAGTTGGCTTGGCGGTCCCCACATCCATTCCTCGATAGATCTGCATCGAATCGGCGCTGATAATTTCCGCATTTAGTCTCTGCGCCACTTTGACAGCCAATTCTGTTTTGCCAACGGCCGTGGGCCCCACAATCACCAAAATCGGATCCCTGCTCACTACCTTGCACCGCCTCTACTTCTTGTGTTCTCCCGTCAAATACCCGCTGTTAGCGACGACCAAAGCGCCTTTCCACCTCAGGCAACCCCAACTTGACGATAATTGGCCGTCCATGGGGACAGGTATAGGGATTCTCCGTTTCCGCCAAGTCTAAGAGAATGTCCTCTATCTCTGACCAGGACACGGAATCCCCAGCCTTGATCGCAGCTCTACAGGCCATAGTCGTAATAGTGGCATCTAGTTTGTCGCCACCCTTCTCCCAATGTTCAATCAGTTCTACAATCATCTCTTCGATACTAGCCTGCTCCAAGCGCTGGCCCAAAATCAAGGGAACACTCCTCACCAGAAAGCCCCCTCCGCCAAACTCTTCAATGCCAAAGGAGAGTTCCGTAAGCATTTCGAGATGATCGGCTAGAACCGCCGCCTGACTGGGGGGAAGTTCCAGATGCAGGGGTAACAGCAGGGGTTGGCTGCCGATGTTGCGCCGGTAGGAAGACCGCAGCTTTTCATACAATACCCGCTCATGGGCTATGTGTTGATCGATTAACCACAGAGCATCCCGATGCCCCAATACTATATAGGTATTGATCCATTGACCCATTGGTACCAATCCCGACCACATCGGATGGGAGTGGAGTCGCCCTTCCGCCGGATTGCTGTTCGCAACGACATCAACTACCTTTTTCCTGGCCCATAGGTCTTGGTCCCGCTCTCTGATAAAGGTGGAAAGGGAACTCTGTTCCCTGGGCTGTGTTATCGGCCTGGAAACCACCGGGCCCGAGGCCGCCACCTCATCCCTTCCCCACAGGAGGGGCTTGTGGTCCGAATAACTCTGGGAGGGTGAGGGGCTGGCAAGTTTTTGGCGATACTCCCGATAATCCATCCTTTGACTTTGAGGGGGAGCCTTGCTCTCCAGGGCATAGGAGCTGGACAAGTCCTGGGACAACAAAGCCTCTTTGACAGCAAACATCACCCTTTGGAAAATCTCCCGCTCCTCCTGAAATCGGACCTCGGCCTTAGCTGGATGCACGTTGACATCCACTAAGCTGGGATCTAGTTCCAGGCCCAGGACCCCGATGGGAAAGCGCCGTGCCGGCAGTAGGGATTGGTATCCCCTTTCCAGGGCACTGGATAACATCCGGGAGGCAATTACCCTGCCATTCACGAGAAATGTTTCGTCCTTTCGGGTGCCTCGGTGGAGGTGGGGTTTAGAGACATAGCCCACCACTCGCACCAGATCCTTGGTTCGATCGACGGGGATCATGGCCTCGGCGACCTTGCGGCCATAGGCCGCTAGGATCACCGATAGGGTATCGCCGTCCCCGGCGGTTTTAAAGAGCTCCGTTCCATCCGCGATTAAGGTGAAACGCACCTCGGGATGCGCCATGGCAATTTGGGTTACGGTATCTAGGATGTAGCGGCGTTCCGTCGCATCCTGTTTCAGAAACTTGTAGCGTACCGGGGTGTTGTAAAAGAGCTGTCGCACCGTAATGCTGGTACCGTTGCTGGCTCCAATGGGCTGATGCTTAATCAGTTGGCCACCGTGGACTTCCACCAGGGAGCCTGCCGGTTCATCGGTGGTCTTGGTAATCAGTGTCATCTGACTCACCGCGGCGATACTAGGCAGCGCTTCACCCCGAAATCCCAGGGTTGAGATGGCAAACAAATCATCTGAGGATTGCAGCTTGCTGGTGGCATGGCGTTCAAAGGCCAACGGAACATCGTCGCTGGGGATCCCAGCACCGTTGTCTTCAACTTGGATCAGTTCCTTGCCCCCCTGGGCGATGGTGATCTGGATGATTGTAGCCCCCGCGTCAAGGGAGTTTTCCACCAGCTCCTTAACCACTGAAGCCGGCCGCTCCACCACCTCGCCGGCAGCGATTTTGTTTGCTAACCCATCGCCTAGTACCCTAATTCGCTTCATTGGGGTTCACCTCACTCCTGATTGACCAGTGCCTGCCAAACCGCCAGCAAGTTAATGGCTTCCAAGGGCGTCAGTCGGTTGAGATCCAGGGCCGTCAACTCCTCGACAATTCGTTTGGCCGCCGTCAAACTACAGCCCAGGGATTCTTGTTCCTGGGTGGCGGCCGCTTCCTCGGCTAATAATCCCAGATCCATCTGTTTGAAACTTTGGGTCGTCTCCAACTCCTCAAGGATCGCCTGTGCCCTATGGATTACATCCCGGGGCAATCCCGCTAGTTTAGCGACATGGATTCCGTAGCTCTTGTCAGCTCTGCCTCTGGCTACCTTGTACAGGAAAATCACGTCGGAGCCCCGTTCCAACACCTCTAGACGGTAGTTCTTTACCCGATGATGACTCAGCTCTAGATCCGCCAACTCGTGGTAGTGGGTAGAAAAGATGGTTAGAGCTCCCAAGTGGTCGTGAATGTATTCGGCAATAGCCCGGGCTAGAGCCATGCCATCATAGGTGGAGGTTCCTCGCCCCAACTCGTCGATAATCACCAGGGAGCGAGAGGTTCCCTGGGAAAGGGCCAACATGACTTCGTTCATCTCCACCATAAAGGTACTTTGCCCGGTGCCCAGGTCATCGGAAGCCCCCACTCGGGTGAAGATCCGGTCTACTAAACCGATATTCGCCGATTCCGCCGGAACAAAACTGCCGATTTGTGCCAATAAGGCGATGCAGGCCACCATTCGCAGGTAGGTACTTTTTCCCGCCATGTTGGGTCCTGTCAAAATCATGATCTGAGTGTGGGAGCGATCGAGCAAAACATCGTTGGGAACAAATCTTGTTCCCGTCAACATCGCCTCAACCACGGGATGCCTGCCACCGACGATTTCAATTCTTCCTGGTGGTGAGAGCACCGGACGGACATAATTGCGGTCCACAGCCACCTGAGCTAAACTACAGAGGGCATCGAGGGCGGCAATCACTGAAGCGGTACCCAGCAGCCTGGTGGCAGCCTGAGATACCTTTTCTCGTACCTCAACAAAAAGTTCGTATTCCAGCTCGACGGAGCGCTCCTGTGCACCCAGGATTTGACTCTCCCATTCCTTCAGCTCCTGGGTAATGTACCGTTCGGAGTTGGCCAGGGTTTGCTTGCGATGGTAATTCTCGGGCACCAGGTCAAGGTTCGCTTTTGTAACCTCAATGTAATAGCCAAAGACCTTGTTAAAGCCCACCTTCAGGGATTTGATTCCCGTTCGTTCTCGTTCCGATTGTTCCAGGCGAGCTACCCACCGCCTACCGTCGATACTCAGCTCCCGCAATTTATCAAGCTCAGCGTGATACCCGGGACGAATCAGTCCTCCCTCTCGCACAGAAATGGGAGGCTCGTCCACTAGGGCCGCCTCCAACAGCGTGGTGAGATCCGTCAGTAGATCCAATTGGTCTGCAACCTGGCGCAAAGGCGAAGATGAGCTATCCTTTAGCACTTGATAGATGGCTGGCAGCTGCTGCAGGGAGTGACGAAGTAACACCAGTTCTCTGGCGTTAGCCGAACCATAGACGGCTTTGCTGCACAAGCGCTCAATGTCAGAGATTTGACTGAGACTCTCCCGCAGGGTGGCCCGAAGCATAGTGTCCTCGTAGAGAGCTTGTACCAGTTCTTGGCGGGATTTGATGGCTTCGATGTCGATCAGAGGCATTTCCACCCATTGGCGTAGTCTTCGGCCGCCCATTGCCGTTTGGGTATCGTCCAACACCCACAGCAAAGAGCCGTGAAAGGAGCCTTGACGCAGGGTTTCCGTTAGCTCCAGATTGCGACGGGTGGAACTATCAATGGCCATAAAACCATCGGGCAGGTAGTATTGTACCGATGAGATGTGTGATAGGCTGCGCATCTGGGTTTCTCCCAGGTAGCTCAGCAGTGCGCCCGCGGCCTTGATTGCCGCCGGTTTGTCCTCAAGGTTAAAGCCCATCAAGGAGGAAACTCTAAACTGCTGGGTTAGGCTCCGGTAAGCAGCATCGCGATGAAAGGCCCGGGAGTCGTAGGCTGCTGGGGCGGCACCTAGGGCTTTTGCAATCTCGTCGCGGATTCCCCTTTGCTCCAGGAGCTGAGGATCGGCCAAGCACTCAGCTGGGCGCAACCTTTCCAGCTCCGTCAGCAGGGACTGCTGCCCATTGCTGCCAGAAAACTCCGTCACCCTGAACTCTCCCGTGGAGACATCGACGCTGGCCACTCCCACGGTTTTCTGATGCCAGGATAAAACCGCAAGGTAGTTATTGGCTTTGTGGGGCAGAATATCTTGGTCAATCACGGTCCCGGGAGTAATCACCCGGACTACTTCCCGCTTCACCACCCCTTTGGCCTCCTTGGGGTCTTCTACCTGTTCACAAATGGCAACCTTATACCCCTTTTTCACCAAAGTAGCGATGTATGAATCCGCGGCATGATGGGGTACGCCGCACATGGGAATTCGCTCATCTAATCCAGCATCCCGCCCGGTTAGAGTAATATCTAATACCTTTGAGGCGACCTTGGCGTCCTCAGCAAAGAGCTCGTAGAAATCCCCCAGGCGGTACAAGAGCAAGCAGTCTTTGTATTGGTTCTTGATGGAGAAATACTGTTGCATCATTGGAGTTAGTTTGGTCTGTGACACCGGAACATCACCCGCTTCTTCCTATGCTCTCTACCGAAGGAGCCGGATTTTTCATCACCCGGCTCCCGTAAACTTGCTTAGTTATCCTTTTGCGGTGGCCCTTGGTTCCTCACCCATTGCTCCTCGATCCAATAAGGCGTCTGCGGCACATAAGAATAGATCTCTTCCTCCTCCGCTTTGGTCAAAGACTGAGAAAAGGTAGGCAGACTCTCTAACTGCTGACTGGTCAAATTACACACCACCCCATCGGCAGTGATATCGGCCAGAGCATTGGCAGGAATCACAAACTGTCTATCCCTTTGCGGGGAAAACACTATCAAGTAGCGAACTGTATACATGCGGGCTTCAATCACCTGTCTGACGACAACGCCGACCACGTCACCATCACTACTGATCAGCGGCAGCTGCCACACTTCCCTGGAGCCAACTTCAAAGAGACTCTGGTCTTCATCCAGTGCGATGACTGTTTTCCTGCCCTTGGTTTCCCGCATAAGCTAGACATCCCCCTCTAGTCTTTGACAAGTTCTCCCTGCAAACTAAAGGTCTGGGCCGTTGTGATTCTTACCGTTGCAAAGTCCCCAGGTTGAATGAAATCCCCTTCTTCTACGATAAAGGAGATGAGCTTGTTACCTCGGGTCCGGCCCACCCAAGTGTTGTTGCCGCCTTGGCTCCTTCCCTCCACCAAGACTTCTTCTTCCTTGCCCACCATCCGTTGGTTCTTCTCAGCACTAATGCTGTTCTGCAGCTCGATGAGGCGATGGATACGATCCTTCTTGATTTCCTCTGGTACCTGATCCGATCTTTTTGCCGCGGGCGTCCCGGTGCGAGGTGAGTATATAAAGGTAAAGGCCGAGTCGTACTCCACTCGCCGCACCAGATCCAGGGTATCCTGGAAGTCCTCCTCTGTTTCACCGGGGAATCCTACGATTAAGTCAGTGGTCAAGTGGATGTTAGGAATCCGCTCCCGCAGCCGGTCCACGATCTCTAGATACCTTTCAACGGTATATTTGCGATTCATCTGCTGCAAGACTTTGTTGCTGCCCGCCTGGACGGGAAGGTGCAGATGTTCACAGACCTTCGGTAGTTCTGCCATAGCATCAATTAGTGCCGGAGTAATATCCTTGGGGTGCGACGTCATAAAGCGAATGCGGCGCACTCCGGGAATGGCATCTACCTGGCGCAGCAGAGCAGCAAAATCCATGTCCAGCCCCAGATCCTTACCGTAGGAGTTCACATTTTGCCCCAACAGGGTGAACTCGACGAACCCCTTTTCCGTCAAGTCGGTGATTTCCTTGAGGATTTCCTCCGGGTGGCGACTTCTTTCGGGGCCACGGGTATAGGGCACAATACAATAGGTGCAGAAGTTGGTGCACCCATACATAATGTTGACAAAGGCCTTGAACCTTCCCTCCCGCTGTGCAGGAAGCCCCTCGACGATGCCCTCGGGCTCATCCCAAACCTCAATGATTCTTTCCCCAGTTTCTTCAATTCTATGCAAAAGCTCCGGCAAGCGATGGGTGTTGTGGGTTCCGATGATCAGGTCCACATGGGTCAAACGCTGCCGCAACTGCTCCAATTCCTCAGGTTGTTGTGGCATACAGCCGGTAATGGCAATTATTAGATCGGGATGCTTCTCCTTGAGCTCCTTCAAACTGCCCACCTGACCATACACCTTCCGCTCGGGATTTTCCCTGACACAACAGGTGTTGTATACGATGAGGTCAGCATCCTCAGGGGAATCGGTGAAGGTATATCCGTCCTGGGCCAAAAGACCCTTCATCGTTTCGGTATCCCTTTCGTTCATCTGACAGCCAAAGGTGACAAAAAATGCCTTCTTGCACTTAGTTTCAACCTGTATCCGATCCAATTTCAGACCCCTTCTATCTAGATATTAATCGGAAAACTCCACAGAACAAGGAGCTTGCGAGGCCTTCTTATTGGGTTCCCTGCGGAGTTTCCGGGCAAATGAGAACAAGTCTTCCGATAGCAGCAACTTCTTAGGCACTTGCTTGCTCTAGTGCGTCGGTATCCCGGGTCAGATTCTTGATCCATTTGAAGCGATTGACCTTGACGACAGCCACGGCGCACTTTAACACCTGGTCGCACTTGAGGCAGGCAAAGACCACCACCGGCGATGCATTGAACACGAAGGCTGCCAACAGGGCCGAGGGAATCACCACCAACCAGACCCAGATCAGGTCATTGATCAGGACAAAGTAGATGGACCCTCCTGCCCGAACAATACCGGTTAGGGCCGAGGCCTGATAAGCAGTTCCGACGATGGTCACCGATAAGACAGTGAGAACTTGTCTAGTCAAAGTTATCGTTTCCGGACCGACGTTATATAACAAGATGACATAGTCCTTGACGAAGTATAGGACCGTTCCAGAAATCACCCCGACGATGAGAAACAGGACCTGAAGGCGCTTAGCATAGTCCTTCACCCGGTCATAATCACCGGCCCCCACAGTCTGCCCGATAATCACCGCGGTTGCCCCTGACACTCCCCGCATCGCTACACCAACGATGTTGAAGACGATATTAGCAATACTAACGGAAGCTAGGGCTGTAGCACCGAGTCGACCGATGATGGCCCCCTGTACGGCGATGTTGATTCCCCAGAAGATGTCGCCCATAATCACCGGGAATCCATAGCGGAAGAAGTCCTTTACCAGGACCCAATTGGTCCGAATCAGCTCACTAAACTTGATCCGCAGCTGATCATCGATTACCCGTACGTAGTACAAGATTATCGGTGTCTCTAGGATCCGGGCAATTAGAGTGGCGATGGCAGCACCCTTCACCCCGAGGGCAGGAAAACCCAGATGACCGAAAATCAGGACCCAGTTGAGGGAGACGTTGACAAAGAAGGTGACTATCGACAGGTACATGCCGATCCTAACTCTTTCCACGCTTCGCATCGCTGCGATCATTACCTGGGTAACACAGAAGAAAATGTAGGAGAACCGCACGATGCTCAGATACTCAAGACCCGTGGCAACTACCGCTGGATCGTTGGTAAACAGCCGCAGCACCTGGACAGGATACAACAGTGTTGCCAAGGTCAAGGCTAAACCCGCGGCAATGCTGAACTTTAGTGCGATTCCAATGATGCTCTTGACACTCTTGGCATCTCGCTTTCCCCAATATTGGGTAACAAGAATGGTCATCGCCGCACCTAACCCAACGATTAACATCTGCAGAAGACTTTGCAATTGGTTGGCCACGTACACGCCCGACAGGGCCATTTCTCCCAAGGAGCCCACCATCAGGTTGTCCGCTAGTCCAACAGATAACGTGATCACGTTTTGCAGAGCGATGGGTATGGCCAAGAGAAACACCCGTCGGTACAAGCCATTGCTAGTTGATTTCGGCATCGTGTCTTCCCTCTCTCTATCCTGATTCTACCGGCAGAAAAAACACCTACACCTAGTTCATATTCTCAGTTAGATACCCGATACCCTGCAATTGCAAGGGCTTTGAGAAGAGTGAAATCCCGCTCTGTATATCCTCCCTTGACCTGAGGACACACTACAACAGTGATCACTATCGGAGGGGGGTTGGGCACAATGAAGATCGTCTACCATGACTACGGAGGTTCCCACTCCACCGCCACCGCGGCTGCCATTCACCTTGGGTTGATCTCTGCCAGCCAGGTTCCAACGGCAAAAATTCTCAATACCGCAGTGCCCCTCTTTGATGCCTTGACTGCTTCCGATCACGGTACCCTATTTTATTTAGGGAAAGACGATAGTGATCATGATGTTTATGTCCTTCCTCGGCGAAACCAAAGTCAGATGGTACTCAACGCAGTGAAGTCGACGATTGCTGCGATGGAAGGTGACGTCGATGAGTGGATTTTCGTCGATACACTGCCCACGGTCAATACCTGGATGCGGATCGGTGGGTATCTGTCCCGCCGGCAGGGGATGATCTGGTTGGGGCGTCCTATCGTCACCTTTGGTACGAGAAAGGCCTTCCCTCTCATTCGTGATCTGGTGGCTCAAACCAAGGCTAGAGTCGCAAAGATCCAATCGGCAAGGTCTCAGGCGCCGCCAATGGACCAGCAAAGCCCCCTGGATAGTGACTGAGGTTAAAAAAATAGGCAGCCAGTAGAGGCTGCCGCATGAGAGGTTGGTTAGTGAGCAATTTCAAGCACGATTATTCTACCACTTCCTTGTTTCTATCCCGTAAATTCAGTGTAAACTCTAGTTAACAATTGTCCGTCAGCTGCGAATCTTTCCCTCGAGCCCCAAGAGCCGGGTAGACAGGCTGTCGGGCTGTCCCTCCCGATGCACTACCTGTTCCTCCTGGATTAGGCCAAGCCCAGGGACAAACAGCTGCTGTTTAATAATCGATAGGTCGCCGATTCGTCCGTACCCAATTATCTCCGTTGCCAAGTGGGACTTCCCAGCGATGGTCACTGGTTGCTGGTTTCCCACTCGATAGTACATTTGACCCGGCAATGACTGCTTACCATTGGAGACTTCACCGAACCATTCCCAGGTAGCTCCCGGTTCAATGGGCAGCCTCAAGATGGGTTCCGCCGGTGTCAGCACCCAGGAATCCCTACCATCATAGTAGGAGAAGCGGCGAACTTCATCAGCGCTTAACTGCAGCAGCTCCCTGCTCAGCAAGGTATCTCCACTTTTCCACTCCAGCTTTGCACTGGTTCCCGACTGCAGCAGCTTAATCGCCAAAGTTCGCGTCCTGCCGGTATCGGTTTGAAACAGTCTGCTCTGCCCAACACCGAGAATTTGCTGCCAAGATGGTTCTTGTGCAGAGGCGTAGACGGCAAAGACTGTAAGGGCTAATGCCATGATTGCTGTGACTATGACTGTGACTAATGCTGTCTTTGGTTGCACCTATTCTTACCGCCTTTCTGGCTCGCCAACCATCCCCTCGCTAAACTAAACTTGCTTTCCTGCTTATCCTGTGTTTTCAAGCAGAAGGTACATAAAGTGTCTATATTCTATTTTCTTGCTATTCCCACTAAAACCTTTCTGTATATTCTGGGATAACCATCAGTCAGTCCACAGCACCACCCGAGCTGGGGCTGCCTCGGCCCCCGGTACCGCTAGGGGCAAGGCACTCATCATATACTCTCCCGGAGGAACCTCTGCCAGCTGTAGGCCTTCGATAATCAAGATCCCATGGGACAACAACAGCCTATGGGTGCGGTGATCCGGTTGCGATCTTTCGATGCCCAGCGCATCGATTCCAACGCCATCGATCCCCACATTCACAAGGTACTCTGCCGCCTCGCCGGTAACATAGACAAACTCAGGATCGAACTCTCGGCGAGTCTGTAGGGAGTTTCGGGTCTTGAGGATAATGAACTCTCCCCCTTTGATACCCCACGGCTGAAGGTCCTGAACCTCGATGCCACCCCGTACTGAGGTCAGATCCAGCACCCGACAGGACCGCAGTAATCTGTCTAGGGGAATTTGATCAATGGTCTTACCTTCCGGGACGAAGTGCAAAGGTGCGTCAACGTGGGTTCCCGTATGCATGTCAAGGGACAGCCGGGTTTCCCTTGCTCCTTGATCAAAATCCCGAGTGATTGTCAACTGAGGGCGCTTGTTGGGGTTATTCTTGTAAACTACCATACTTTCCTCAATCGGCATGCTGACATCATAGAGTTTCAAGGGGACTCAATCCTTTCTGGATCCACCCATTGTCGACCATCCCGAGCGATAAGCCCTTGGGCTGCCTTCGGGCCCCAGGAACCCGCGGGATAGGTCTCCACCGGCACTTTTTGTTCCTTCCACGCGGCGTTGATGGAATCAATGAACCGCCAAGCATGTTCTACCTCGTCCCAGCGTGTAAACAAAGTGGAGTCTCCCCGCATCGCGTCATAGAGCAGTCGTTCATAGGCCTCGGGGGAGTTGATTCCCTCGCGACAGTTTTGACAAAAGTCCATCTGGACCGGGATGATCTCCGGCTTGGTCCCGGGACGCTTGGCATTGAATTGGAGGAAAACTCCCTCTTGGGGCTGCACACGAATTACCAGCATGTTGGCCTGGGGCCCGGAGAAGTCCTTAAAATACAGGATACCCGGCAGCTCCTTAAAGAGAATAATAATTTCACTGGACTTGATGGGCAACCGCTTTCCCGTTCGCAGATAAAAGGGCACACCGGCCCAGCGGAAATTATTGATTTCTGTGCGCAAAGCAACGAAGGTCTCCGTCTGCGAATTGGGATCGACCCGCTCCTCCTCCCGATATCCCGCCACCTTCCTGCCTCGACTGACTCCAGCTCCGTACTGGCCCCGGACCGTGTGGCTGATTATATTTTTGCCATTGATTGGTTCCAGGGCTCTCAGCACCTTGACCTTCTCGTCCCTAATGGCATCGGGCTCAAGACTGACGGGAGGCTCCATGGCTGTCAAGGTGAGCAGCTGAAGCATGTGGTTTTGCACCATGTCCCGCAGGGCCCCGGCAGACTCATAGTAGGGACCGCGCCCTTCAATTCCTTCGATCTCGCTGAGGTTGATTTGAACATGATCGATGTAGCGGTTGTTCCACAGGGGTTCAAACAAAGAATTGGCAAAGCGAATTACCATGAGATTCTGCAGCATTTCCTTGCCGAGGTAGTGATCGATGCGATAAATCTCCCTTTCCGAAAAGGCCTCCCTTAGTTGCTCATTGAGTTGTTGGGCCGATGCCAAGTCGTATCCGAAGGGCTTTTCAATGATCACCCGGCGCCAGCCATCTTGGGAACTGGTCAGTCCGTGATCCCGTAGTTTGGTGGCAATCTGGCCAAAGTGTTCCGGTGCCACTGCCAGATAGAAGAGGTAACGGCCTTGAGTGTTGTGGCGCTGATCAATTTCCTGCAAGAATTGGGCTAGGCTTCGGTATCCCTCGTCATCATAGAAATCAAAGCGCCGATAGTGAAACATCGACAGGAATTTGTCCCGCTCATCGGCAGCAGAGAACTTCTCTCGGGAGTACTTGGCAATGCTGTCGGCCACGTCTTGGCGGACCGACTCCGTCGATTTATCACGCCGGCCGATAGATACCACGGTGAAGGTATCCGGCAATAGTTGGTCTCGGTACAGGTTGTAAATAGCAGGATACAATTTGCGATGAGTTAGATCTCCGGTGGCTCCGAAAATAACTAAGACACACGGCTCTAAGCTATCACCGATGAGTGGCTTCATCGGACACACCCTTTCTAATTACCTTGACATAACCAATTGTTCCCATCTTCGGCAAACAAAAAACGCCGGCTGTGGTCCAGCCAGCGTTTCTTTGGCAAATTCCGTAATATACAACTATGAACCCATCACGAAGAGGAGAATAATGGCCAGCCCGCCGCCGAGCATGAGGAAGCTGTTGGTGCGCTTCAGCTGCTCAATTTCCTCAAGACTTCTAGCCTTCTGCTCGTTAAGCTCCTGGCGGAGGCTGTTGACATCCTGCTCCAAGACTCGGTAACGCTGCAGAGCCATGGAAATATTGGTATCCAGGTCTTTCCCCAATTCCTCATCCAGGGTAGTGACAACTTTACCGATTCTAACGACGGTATCCTCTACCGCGATGAACCGCTGCCGCAACAGGTCTACCTCGGCCTTGAGTTCCTCGATTCGCCCTTGATACCCTGTAATTTGCTTCTGCAAAGCAGCAATGGTTTCAGCTTGAGCTTCATCCCGTTGCTCCAACGCCGCCAACATCTCCTGGGCCTGCTGAAGCTGTGCCTCAAGCTCAGTGATTTCCGTCTCCTGTTCAGCTATGACAGTACCAAAACCATCCTCCAGCGCCAGCACCTGCTGGGTTAGCTCCTGTAAGGAGACCCCCTGGGACTGCAGAGTCTGTAGGAGCTCGCTGTCGGCAGCAGCCAACTCATCTCGGACCATTGCCAGGGCCATCTCCCGTTCCTGGAATCGGCTCTCAACGTTGACGTCTAAGATCTCTTCCAAAGCGACAATTGCCTCGATGGCTTCTGCCAGCACCGCGGAGTTTGCATCCAGGATGCGGCTGTGCTCTGCTACGGAAGATTGCAGGTTGTCTACGGCTCCGGAGATCTCAAAAACGGAAGCAGACAAGGCCTCGATCTTTCCATCCACCTGGCTCAGGGCCGCCAAACTATTGGCCTCACTGGCCTGAAGTTCCCGCTTCAGCAGATCCACTTCTTCCGTCAGCTGTGCATCGGTCTGTGTCAAAAAGTCGACACTGTCATATACCTGTTGTTTGACAGCCTCAGAAGTTTTCTCCAATTGCTCTACCCGGGCAAACAACTCATCGTTTTCCTCGTACAAGGAAACCAACTCACTGCTAAATTCCGTGGTCAGCCTTCGCAGTAATGCAACGTCCTCCTGGGAAATGTCCAGGCGTCCCTTCTCCATCTCATGGAGAACTTCAGCCACTACGCTGGCCAAGGTGTACCGATCGACATAATCCTCGCCATTAAAGGCGTTACCGGTGGAAAGTTCTAGGTAACCTTCCTCCACCAACTTGACAACGGCCTGATAGGCCCAATGGCTAGGGGCTACGTCGCTGATATTCGGCGCCGCCCACACCGTGCCCGCCAAAGCCATAACCAATAAAGCAACCAATATCGCCGGAACCACAAACCTATTGCTTGTCAGTTTCACCACAGTCTACCTCCCTAAGCCGTACCTACTCAACTTGATAAGGATTTCTGCCCCGAACCAAAATCCTCTCCTGCTCGGAAGCCGACAGGACGAGATCGTGAATCTCAAGGGCGCTAGAGCCAGTTCCTACCGTCCGAAATCCAATTTCCAGCCAATCACCACTGGCTTCGGGATAGGTTTTCTCCAGCTCGACGTTGAAGCGAATTTCTCCCCGCTGGTTGTCTACCAGCAACTGCTGCCAATCACTGTCTTGCCGGCGTCCATCGGGACCAAAGCGCATCAAGGTACCCTTGGCTACCCCCAACCGTCCACCGGTTACCTGCAGTTTCGTGGGATCAAAGCGTAGGATTCCCGCTCCCCCAGCAAAGTCCTTTAGGTTGACCACCCGCAAGTGTCCCACTAGGACCTCTCCCACCTCAAGAGCGTTCTCCTGCTCTGTCCACTGCCACCAGACAGCAGATCGAGCCGGAGGGATGGCGACACTGCCATTGACAACCCGGGAGCCCGTCTCCCTGGAGGTTGTGCGAATGGAATAGGGTATAGCTTCCCCGGTTACCCCCGTGGGTATTAAGCGCCAGCGAAGCCTTTGCGTTTGACCGGGGCCAATGTCACCGGCAAATTTCAACTCTGACTCACCCTTGGCTAAGGCCATTCCCAAGGGAGCCTGGAAGGAGGCGGTAACACGATGGGCGACGGACCCACCGGTATTGGTCAATCTGGCCTCGACTACGAAGGCCCCCGGTGCCCAAGTGCGATCGTTGATGGAAACTTCCTCAGATCTTACGGTCACCTCAAGCCTAGCCGGTGCCAGTATCTCGATGTTACGGTAGACTCGGTTGGTTTCGCTGTTCTTGGCCTCGACTTGAACACTGATTTGAGCAGTGCCTACCTGTGGCTGTCTGGCCCTGACTTGCCAGCGAACCTGAGCTGACGATCCGGTATCGATGTTGCCCAGTCTACGCAAAGTAGATCCGCTAACAACCTCAAAGCCTTCAGGCAGTCGGAGGATAGCAGTAACATCTAGGGCCTCCCCTTCACCGGAGTTTTCTATGTAAGCGATGATAGGAAACTCTTCCGGAGAGCTGGGATCGGCCACTACCTGCGCCGGCGCCGTCACCCCGAGGGACAAGCGACCAGGAGCAATGGTGATTCCACCCATTCCATAGCTGGTCGCATAGCGCAGAGCTTGCCCAGGTTGAAGGGTGACGGGATTCCAAAACAGGGCCATTGCACTATCGAGCTCAAACTCGCCTATGCGAACGAAGTCTCGGCCCGGTTGGAATTGGAACTGCCAAGGAGCATCGGCGACACTACCCCAGTTAGTGAAGTAGATTTCGTCGGGAGCTGTTAAGTCGCTGCCTCGCAGGGTACCCTGAGCCATCACCTGAGGATTGCTCACAGAATCAAAGGCTTGCCAGAATTGAGGTACTTCCGATCCGGCAAATCGCGTGTCTGTCAGAATTGACTGCTCCCTCACCCGGAAGGGTGCACCGTCGTTGGCACCGAGCATCGTGTCCAGGACGACTCGCAGGCCCACGCTGTGTTCCACCACATCCTTGTTGACAAGCTCATATTCAATCCGAGCAGTATCCATTAGGCCAGTGGTCAAGCTTCGGGTAAACCCAAGCCTCTGGCTGACCTCGATACCGGCGATGACATAGGTAGTTACGATTGAGTCATCGACCAATTCCGGTCCCGAGATCCAGGTTCCCGTCGGAACGCCTTGCCCCGCCCTTTTATTCGTTGGGCCTCCAAAGACGTAGTCCCGTTGATCAACCCGGACAGTGGTGTAGGAAGTCCAAGGATTGGCCCGGCCGTAGATCAGCGGCTTGTCGTCATCATTTTGGCGCAAGGGATCTCCTCCGGTGGTATTTACTGAAAACCTGCCGGTGTTCTCGCCGCTACCATTGACGGTGATGGCAATATACTCGTTGGCTAAGATAAAGTCATCCCCGCCTGCAGCCATAGTGGTACCGGAAACCGGCAACATCAGAAGGCACAGAGCCATTAGGCCCAGCAGTGTTCGCTTTAGTGTTTTCAATCCCGGCACTCCCTTTTTAAGTCATCTTTCCAAAGAACAACGACCAAGCTACTTATTCGGCGTAGTCGATATCGGAAACAATGATGTCCACCTCATAGTCTGGCGCTCCGCTGAATCTTACCGTCACCTTGGCGACGTAATCCACGGTGCCCGTGGGGTAACGCAAGCCCCTCTGCATAACTCGTTCAGCGTAATCATCCAAGGACCTGTTGCCCGTGGCTTGCATCACGTTCAAGACTTGGGGGGTACCTCCTCCAGCGGAGAACCGGACCTGTCCCACCCATTCACCGGCAGCACCGGAATCCTGCGCGTCCTTCGGATAGGTAAGCCGAGATAGCGGGAAGATACCATTGGCAGAAGGTAACGGCGGTGGCGGTGGTGGCGGCGGCGGAGCCGGAGGCGTTTCCGGTTCAACGGGCTCAACATCCTCTATCTCTGGTTCCTCGACCGCTTCAGACACCCCAGTCCCTTCTCCCATCGTCCCGTTACCTCCACCTGTACCCTCCTGGGAGGTCACTACCTCTCGGCCCTGCTCACTGGTCATCACCTTGGAACTGCCCTCCGACTCCCTAGCTCCAGGCTGACTCTGCACTGGTTCCGGTGGCACCGGATCAGGCTGCCTTGGTTCTGGCTGGGGCTTGGGCGAAGACTCCATGACGCTGGCCGCCGGCTCCGGTTTCGGCTCCGGCTTGGGCGCAGGCTTGGGTTCTGGCTTTGGCTTCGGGGGTGGTGGCGGTTGCGGTTCAGGCTTGGGTTGTGGCTTCGGCTCTGGCTGGGGTTCGGGCTTGGGTTGTGGTGGTGTGGGCTTTGGTTCGGCAACAGTGGTTGCTGTTGCTTTATCTCCAGTCCCATCTCGAGTTCCTTCCCATGTCCCATCTACCCGAACAACCTGAATTACTCCACCCTCGACACCCCAGGGGGAACCCAAAGACAGCTGACCGGCCAGATCGGGGAAAACATAGAGCAGCACCCCGTGAAGTATCACTGAAAGAATGAGAAAGATTCCAAATCGGCGTTCACTGGCGCTAAAGGTATCCATGCTCTTCACCCCCTAAAAGAAAAAGGTCAGTCATCCCGAGGCTGAACGGCAAGACCAATCCGGTAAGCACCAGCGGTCCGAACGTGGTCCATAGCGGTAATGACGTTGTCATAGCGTGTTTGCTTATCGGCGTTGATGATCACAAACAAATCGGAATTTCTCTCCAAGCGCTGTTTAACAAGGGATTGAATTCGCTGACCGGTCACCCGTTCTCCGGAGACATAGAAGGTTCCATCGGCAGCGACATTAATGGTCAACTCTGTCGGGGCCTGGTTCTGTGCCGTAGCGGCCCGCGGCAACTCAATATTCAATCCCGTTGGCGTAGTCCGAAAAGTTGTAAAAACAATAAAAAAGACCAACAGGAAAAAGATAACGTCGATCAGTGGCACAATGTCCGGCTGAAAGCGCTTACGTGGACGGCGCTTAATAGCCATCAGTACTCACCCCTTGACTCAAGGACATTTAGCAACTCTGAGATGCGCTTGTTCATGTCGGTGACAAACTTATCGATGAGACCGGAGAAGTAAGAGTATATCAACATGGTGGGTATGGCAATGGCCAAGCCCGCTGCTGTAGTGATCAGCGCCTCTGCAATTCCCCCACTCATCGCTGCGGGATCGCCCAGTCCACGCAAGCCAGCCATTACGTTAAAAATCCGAATAATTCCAGTTACCGTGCCCAGCAATCCCAAGAGGGGCGCTACTCCCACCAATACCTCTAGAATCGGCAAGCGTCGCTCCAGCTTGTACACCTCAAGGTTACCCACTTCTTCCATATGTTGACGAATCTCTGGAACCGGTCGATCATAATAAGCAATTCCCGCGGCGATTACAGCAGCCACTGGACCGCGGCTTTTCTTGGCGATCTGCATAGCTTCCAGTACTTTGCCCGACTGTAATGCCAACTTAACATCATCCATCAAATCTTCCGTGTCAATACGACTGCGCCACAGATACCACAGCCGCTCCAGGGATATCGCTACTGCGAAAACGGAGCACAAAAGCAGCGGAATCATCAGTGGGCCGCCCCTAAGGATAATCTCTACCACCGCACATACCTCCCAAATCATTCCATATCAAATGCCTGCAACTGTTACACCTAGTTGGTATTTCGACACCTGGTAATTATGTCCTGCCCTGCCGATCCCCCTTTCAAATATCGTCGTGTTTTTTCGAATAGCCTTTCATCTCTCCTTCAAACACTAAATAGGATTACAGGGATTTCTACAGGATTATGTTAGTAGCGAATTGGGAGGCCTGAAATGGTTGACAAGCATGAGCAATTCATAGAAGAAAAACAGCTAGAGGAGATTGCTTGGAAAAAGTATCGGGACCAAGTGGCTGCAAAACTGGGATTGGCGGAGAAGATTGCCCAGGTGGGGTGGGATTCCCTAACCGCTGCAGAGTGTGGACAGGTAGGCGGGAAACTGAACACCGCAGTTGGAGCCAACTTGCGGCGGAAAATCATTGAAGCGGCTCGGGCAGAAATTGAGCTTCAGCGCGAGGAAGGTGCCAAGGATTAGCTTCAGTGCAAACAAAATACCGGGACGTTTCCTCATTTGGCTCTTTGCCGCCGTGAGGATGCATCCCGGTACCGGACCAGCTAGCTCACTTGTCCTAGATGGCCCTTGTTTTGGGCCTGAAGATATTCGCCCTTGAGAATTCGCATCAAATAAACTACTTCCTCCGAGGTAGAGTTTCCTACCCTGCGCATCACCTTGCCCTCTTTGCGGAAATGGGCCTTTTCATAGCAGCGCAGGGCCCTGGGGTTGTTTTTGGAGACCCTAAGATAAATCCGCTGCAAGTTCAGTTCCTCGAACCCATATTTGACCATGGCTCTGACTGTTTCAGTGCCATATCCCCGGTTCCAATAGCGAGGATCACCGATCCGGATCCGCAGTTCGGCGTCTCCGCTGCGCCACGTGATCTGATCAAACTCTACATCTCCAATGGGATGACCATCTTCAGCCTGGATAATAAACACCTGATTGTGGCGATTTGCCAGTAACTTCTTGTACCACTGCTCACATTCTGCGATACTTTCAGGATACCCGTCGTCGGCGGCGAAGTGGCCTACCTGCTCGTTCTTGGTCCACTCCACAACATAGGGAAAATCCGCAGGTTGAACGGGCCGCAGTACCACCCTTTCCCCACTCAAAATCATTGTGTACTGCCACTCCTTATTCGATTAGATTTGAAGATTGCTGCTGCATCTAGTACTAAGACTCTAGGGACTAGCCCTTTGTTTGTTTTCGTTTTTTTCAGACATTTACCTGCCTGCAAATCTAACCATGTATGGCAGCCTGCAATTGTTCAACCACCTCATACCTAACTTCGGGATATCCCAGTGTCCCATGGGCCTTGGCTCCAGGACCATGATAGTCTGAGCCTCCGGTAGCAATTAGCCGATAGTGCTGAGCTACCTGCAGCCATAGATTGACAGCATTACAGTCATGGGCCGGATAGTACACCTCGATTCCCCCAAGCCCAGCATCCACCAAATCGGAGATGGATAATTGGGCCTCAATGAGCCCGGGATGAGCTAAGACAGCCACTCCATGGGCCCCCTTGATGGCGGCAATGGCCTGGGGTGGTGTCAGTTTCGTCCTTGGTACATATCCGGGTTTGCCTCTACCCAACAAGCGGTCAAAGGCCGCTTCCACCGACGAGAGATAGCCTTTGTCCACCAGTACCCGGGCAAGATGGGGTCGGCCAATTGTCCCGGATTCAGCCTTTGCCTCAACTTCTTCCAAGGTGATTTCGTAGCCTAGAGAGTTGAGCCGGTTCACCATTTCCACCATCCGATGACTGCGACCCTGCCGCATCCTGTTTAGTAACCCGTTGAATTCGGCGTTCATGTGATCGACGAAGTATCCCAGAATGTGAACCTCCGCCTCGCCCACTTCCGTACTCAATTCCACCCCGGGAATTACGTCAATCCCCACAGAATTTCCAGCAGCCGTTGCCAAATCGATACCCTCTACCGTGTCGTGGTCCGTGAGAGCGACGGCCGACAGTCCCTTCTCTTTGGCCGCACCTACCATTTCTTCCACTGACCATGTACCATCGGAATAATTGGAATGTACGTGCAAGTCAACCAGCCTTTTTTTCATCAAGAAGTCCTCCTTACGGCAAGGATCGAGCATTGCGGCTTTAGGCAGGAAGTATCAACCAAAACACGAAGTATATACCCCGTAACACAAATTCTTAATATAATGCGTATAAGGGAGGAATAGCAGTGACAGTCAAGTTTGGTATCATCGGCTGTGGATCTATCTGTCGGCATCGCCATGCTCCGGAACTGGCCGCCAATCCTCAGGCCGAGATTCTAGCTTTCTGTGACATCGTGCCTGAGCGGGCCGATGCTATGGTAGAGCTCTACGGCGGGAAGGCCTATACCGATTGGAAGGACGTGGTGGCAGATCCGAAGATCGACGCCATCGTTGTCTGCCTCCCCAACTACCTGCATGCTCCTGTAACCATTGCAGCCCTGAAGGCAGGCAAACACGTATTGTGCGAAAAACCGATGGCTACCTCCGCCGAAGAGGCCGAGGAGATGATCCAGGCTGCCAAGGACAGCGGGAAGTATTTGATGATCGGTCACAACCAACGCCTCATGCCTCCTCATGTCAAGGCAAAGGAGATTCTTGACAGCGGTAAGCTCGGCAAGGTGCTCACCTTCCGGACCACCTTTGGTCACGCCGGTCCCGAGGGATGGTGTGTTGATAAGTCCGTCAAGACTTGGTTCTTCCAGAAGGACAAGGCCTTCATCGGAGCCATGGGTGACCTGGGCGTTCACAAGGCCGACTTGATCCGCTGGCTTCTGGGTGAAGAGGTCGTTGAGGTCGGTGCCTTTGTTGGTACCCTAGACAAGCGCTATGAGGACGGCAGCTTGATTAACGTCGATGACAATGCTACTTGTATCCTGCGTACCGAAAGCGGCATCATCGGTACCCTCATCGCCAGCTGGACCTATCGAGGCGGTGAAGATAACGGTACGATTCTCTACTGTGAGAACGGTGTGATGAAGATTGGTTATGATCCCAACTTCCAGGTCACCGTTACCTACCGAGACGGCACCGAAGAGTGCTACAACGTAGGTGCTATCGCTACCAACGAAAGACAGGTCACCAGTGGCGTCAGTGAGGCCTTCGTTAACTCCATCGTCAACGAGAAGGCTCCCGAGATTTCCGGTGAAGAGGGCTATGAAGCCTTGAAGATTATCTTGGCTTGCCTCAAATCAACGGAGAGCAAGCAAATCGCCAAGGTCTGAGGGTGATTACTTCACTGTAAGATAAAGCCACGAAAAGGGACTGTCCCTATGGTGTTGCATAACACAGGGCAGTCCCTTTTTTGCTTTAGTCTTCCCTGTGGGTATCCCTGCCGTCAATCTAGTCTCGATCTTAAGGTAAGCAGGATATTCTTCTCCATCCGGGATACATGGGCTTGGGACACTCCCAAAAGGGAGGCGATCTCTGATTGGGTTTTCTCTTCGAAGAAGCGTAACTTAATGAAACTCTGCTCTTGGGCAGATAGACTCTCAAAAACTTGGCGTAGGGCCATATTCTCAATGGCAGCATCAGTGTTGGCTGGCACACCGATTTGGTCCTGGAGCAAGACTGGTTGTCCCTCGTCTTCATAAATTACTGCTTGGAGTGATGCCAGCTCCTGATGGGCCTCCAAGGAAGCCACTAAATCCTCCGGCGATACCTCCAGGGCTTCCGCCAGTTCCCGCAGGGTTGGAGTTCGTTCTAGGGCTTGTTCTAGGGTCGCGCTGACTTGAGCCGCCCGATGGGCCAATTCCTTTAAGGAGCGGCTGACCCGAATCGTCTGATCCTCCCGGAGATGACGCCGGATCTCGCCAATGATCATGGGCACAGCATAGGTGGAAAATCTGACATCATAGTCAAGATCAAAGCGCTCCACTGCTCGAGTCAAGCCAATACAGCCGATTTGGAAAAGATCCTCCGGTTCACCCCGTCCCGCGAAGCGTTGGACAACACTCATCACCAAGCGAAGGTTGGCCTCAACTAACTCTTGTTTGGCCTGGGCATCTCCCGACTGGGCCCGGTGCAATAGCTCCTTGGTTTCACAATCACTCAGCGGTTTATACGGCGGCAGTTCTATATGGGATAAGGACCATTCCATAGTAATACCCTCATTCCGCCGTTTCTCTGTTGCCGGCGCTAGGCGATTTCTGCATGATAACTTCGGTGCCCTTGTTGACCTCCGAACGGATATCTAGTTTGTCCATATATTCCTTCATGAACACCATTCCCAACCCCATACGCTGAGTTGGATCCGTGGTAAAGGCCGGCTCCATCGCCCGCTGAATGTCTTCGATACCGACGCCTTCATCCTCCACCCGAATTTCCAGGTAATCGTCATAAAGGGCTACCGTTACCTTGACGATACCCACCCGATCCTTGTAACCATGGATCACCGCATTGGAGACCGCTTCTGAGGTTGCTATCTTAATCTCATCGATTTCATCTAAGGTGAAATCCATCTGCGCGGCAAACATGGCCACAGCAGTACGGGCAAAGGCCACATTCTCCGGTCTACTGGGAAATTCCATTCTTACGTTATTGGGTTCCAACATTACATCCATGCTCTAGTAACCTCCCTAGTAGTGGGCTAGTGCAGCATCCCGCGATGCGGCAACCTCTACAATCTTGGTGATACCGGCCATGGCCAAGACCCTCTCCACTGCCGGCTGTAGGCCAAAGACAATCACCTTTCCTCCCCGGTCACTCACTTTCTTATATCTACCCAAGAGCATCCCCAAACCGGAACTATCGATAAATCTCACCTGGGTTAGGTCAATCACCAGATCAGTGATCCGGGAAGAACCTTCAAGTACGGGATCGATCGCTTCCTTCACTGAATCCGAGGTTACCAGATCCAGTTCACCGGACAGCTTGACCACAAGGGCTCGTCCAACTGTCTCCTTCTCTACTACCGCCACATCTACCCCTCCTTGACCACCCCGTCTGCAATGATCCAAAGGTTCTCTTTGTCCAGCGGGATCCCTCCATTTGTTTCCACCCCAGGGAATCTAATTCCACCGGGCCAAATGTTTCCTTGCCGTTACTGACCATGTCAGGTATAATAGATATACCAACAACATAGTCACGCAAATAGTTCTGTCAGCATTGACTGGAGACCAAGGAGAGAAGTCCTTCTGACAGGGTGGATATCCCTTACCCTGGAAGCAGGACTTTTTTGCGTGTTTGTAGGCATTGCTAGTTTTGCACTGGTAACAATAGATTTACTTACCCCATTATCAATATTAGGAGGCGGAGCAATTGACTAAGGCACCAGAGCTTTACTCAGCCGATGTTGCAATCATCGGCGGCGGTATCGTCGGTACAGCCGTCCTGTATGAATTGTCGCAATATCGGCTACGTCTAGCCCTTATTGAGAAAAACGCTGAAGTCGGCTGGGGAGCAACCAAGGCCAACAGTGGAATTGTCCACGGTGGTTTTCACGATGACCCAAACACCTGGAAGGGCAAGCTGTGTATTCGAGGTAACCAGAAGTTCCCAGAACTGGCCAAGAAGCTTGATGTCGGTTTTCGGCAGAATGGGATTCTGATGGTGGCCTTCTCGGAGGAGGATTTACCGGTCTTAGAGCAACACCTGGAGCGAGGCAAGCTCAATCAGGTACCGGGTATTAGAATCATTTCTCGAGAAGAAGCCTTGGCCCTTGAACCCAATCTCAGTGAGGACGTAATCGCTGCCCTTTACGCACCAGAAGGTGGGATAGTCAATCCCTTTGAAATGGCTATTGCCTTCTCAGAGGTTGCCCAAGCCAATGGAGCTGCCCTCTTTACCGATACCACCGTCATCGGTTTGGAGGACGAATCAGACAGAATTCGCATAGTCACAGACAAGGGAGTTATCTATGCTCGGTATGTCATTAACGCTGCAGGCTTGTATGCCGATGAGGTAGCTCGTTTTGTCGGCGATACCTCCTTTACTATCACCCCCCGCAAAGGTGAAGAGTACCTCATGGACAAGCGGGTGGGAGATCTAGTCCATCGCACCATCTTCCCCACTCCCAGTCCCAAGAGCAAGGGGATCCTGGTCATTCCCACCGCGGAAGGAAACCTGATGATTGGGCCCACCGCTCTGGAATTGCCGGACAAGGAAGCCCTGGACACCACAGCCAGTGGATTTGAAGAGATTGTCACTTCAGTCAGGCGAATTGTTCCCAGGATCAACAGCCGAGACATTATTACCAGCTTTGTCGGACTGCGCGCTGCCTCGGATCGAGGGGACTTTATCCTCGAGCCCTCGTCGAAAACACCGCGACTGATCCATGCAGCAGGCATAGAGTCACCGGGATTGACTGCCGCACCGGCCATCGCCGAAGTATTGACGGAGCTGTTGGTTGAAGCAGGGTTAGAGCTAGAGGAAAATCCGGAAGCGGTAGACAGTCGTCGTCCCTTCCCTCGCTTTCACGCCATGGACAATGAGGAACGGGCTAAACTCATTGCCTCAGACCCCAGCTTTGGGCATATCATCTGCCGCTGTGAAACCATCACGGAAGGTGAGATTGTCGAGGCCATCAAGCGTGGTGCCCGCACCGTCGACGGCATTAAGTTCCGCACGAGAGCCGGTATGGGCCGTTGCCAAGGAGGATTCTGCCAACCCTTGGTAATTGCAATTCTTGCTAGGGAGCTGGGAGTTGATCCCACAGAGATTACCAAGCGGGGTCCCGGTAGTGAGATTTTGTTGGAGCCGGTGAGGAAAGGGTTAGCCAGCGATGACAACGTATCTTCCCAGAAGGAGGAGCTCGTATAGTGAACCAATCACAGTTAACCTTCGATGTGTTGATTATCGGCGGTGGTCCGGCGGGCTTGGCAGCTGCCCTGGCCGCCAAGGAGCAGGGTGCTGAGAAAGTTGCCATCTTTGAGCGCAGTAATGAACTCGGTGGTATTCTGCAGCAATGTATCCATAACGGTTTTGGACTCCATCGGTTCAAGGAGGAGTTGACAGGACCGGAGTACGCTGCTCGTTTCATGGAGGAAGTTGAGGCCAAAGATATCGACGTCTACCTCAACACTATGGTGATCTCCTTGACCAAGGAGCGTCGGGTAACCGCGGTTTCCTCCGAGCATGGATTAATAGAGTGCGATGCCAAAGCCGTTGTGCTGGCGATGGGCTGTCGGGAAAGGACGCGAGGTGCGATTAACATTCCTGGTTTTCGTCCCGCGGGAGTGTTCACCGCAGGAGCGGCCCAACGCTTTATTAACATCGACGGCTATATGCCTGGAAAAGATGTAGTTATTCTCGGTTCCGGTGACATCGGCTTGATTATGGCACGTCGCTTTACCTTGGAGGGAGCTAAGGTTCACGCAGTAGTGGAGATACTGCCCTACGCCGCCGGATTGGCCCGGAACGTGGCCCAGTGCCTTGAGGACTTTGCCATCCCACTGCACTTGCAGTCAACGGTGATTAACATCCAAGGGCGAGAGCGGGTAGAGTCGGTAACTATCGCCAAGGTCGACGATCAAAGGCGCCCCATTCCCGGCACCGAGCAGGTGATCAAGTGTGATACCCTGCTGCTGTCGGTGGGTCTGATTCCAGAAAACGAACTATCGCTGGATGCCGAAGTTGCCTTGGACTCCGCCACCTCAGGGCCCGTAGTCAATGAATTGCGGGAGACCCAAACTTCCGGCATCTTCGCCTGCGGAAACGTCCTCCATGTCCACGACCTGGTGGACTATGTCAGCGAGGAAGCAGAAATTGCCGGTAGAGCTGCCGCCCTTTACGCTCTGGGACAGCTGCCTGAAGCCCAGGAGACCACCGTTACTCTCAAGGCCGGAAACGGGGTTCGCTATGTTCTCCCCCAGAGTGTGAAGTACGGAGAGCCCTTCGATCTTTACCTTCGGGTCACAGAACCTAAGGAGAACGTGGTGCTTCACATCGGCGACAAGCAGGTACGCCGCCGTACCGTTAAACCCAGTGAGATGCTGAAGATTCCGATCCGGGAAAATGACCTTCAGGCCTGGCAGGGTCAGACAGAGATTACCGTGGAAATGACCGCTGCCACCTCGCAGAAAAAGGAGGCCGCCTCACAATGACAAACAAAGTTCTCACTAAAACCTGTATTGTCTGTCCCATCGGCTGCGAGTTATCGATCACCATCGACGAGAATAATGAATTTGTCAGTGTTAGCGGCAATCAGTGTCGTCGAGGCGAGGACTATGCTGTCAATGAAATCAACAACCCCCAACGGGTAATCACTACCACCGTAGCCATCGACAGCAAGGAGCTGCGCCTATTACCGGTCCGCACCAAGGAAGCAATCCCTAAGGACTTGATTTTTGCCGCAATGAAGGAGCTGGAGAAGGTAAAAGTCCAGGCTCCCGTCAAAGTCGGTGACGTAATCATTGCCGATCTGTTGGGTACCGGAGTACCAGTGATTGCAGCCCGCAACGCCAAATAAAGCTGGGCCTGATAAAGGGCCTTGGCAGAGAATAAAGTGACAAACCAAAAAGGCGCAGGCTCCTGACCACAGGAATCTGCGCCGATTTCTTGCCTTTATAGAGGATCTACTCGATGTCGCAGGATTTGAATCAGCGGGATTGCCAAGGCAATGCTGGCCACCGCCTGCCCGACATTGCCACCAATACTGGTTGCAGCCACCACGGGGCTGCCATAGATGATGGTCGCGGCGAGAAAATAGCCAAAGACCATCCAGAGTCCAGCAACTGCCAATCCAGCTAGGGTTCTTCTCACTCCCAATCCCTTTCGTACCCCAGGGTAGACCATCAACCCAACAATCAAGCCCTCAATTCCCTTGATGAGCAGTGTCCAGGGTGCCCAGTGAGGATAACCCGCCAAAAGGTCCGCCAGGGCTGAACCCAGTCCTCCGGCTACCAGACCGACGGTTCCACCAAACAACCCGCCTCCGACAAAGATAATCGTATCACCGATGTTGACAAATCCCTTGGTTCCTGGCATCGGAACCTGGATTACCATCGTCGCTACGGCTACGAGAGCCACCAATACTGCAGTGATTACCAAACTTCTAATCCCTTGAACATGCATCAATAACCATCCCTATTCTCAAATTAAGCCAATAAAGCAAAACCCATCGTACCATCTTCCAGCAAACAAGGGCGAAGTCTTGGCGCCCTACCCCATCGGCGTTCATGCTGGGGATAAAACTTCTTCTGCAGATACTCGGCTAAGTTGGACTGGACCAGTTCTTCCATGGTCTTAATCCCTTCTGGTCCGAAGGTGCTGCTCAGCCAACGGCACAGATCCCCATACCCTGCCCCTTGGCCTGAGCTCGTCAGTTCAGTGAAGGCGTAGTTCACCAGATCATGGCCGAAGTCCCTCCGCCACTGCAGTACCGCTTTCTGCCAGGATTCTGCCAGGCGACATACCCCGGCGTTTGCATAGTTATCCAACAGGCTCCGGTCTGTCTCAGACAGCCCATACAACCGATAGACACAAAGGTCTAGGATCTCAATCAGGATCAGTACCCCCCGATAAAAGCCGGCGATGATGGTGTCCAGTTGTTGGCAAATTGCCGCCAAGTCCTGTTTCCCACTTTCCGTTAAGGGCGGTTGGCGATAGTCTGGACTGGTGGGATCCCATTGATCCCGGATCCTTTCCACGGCGACCAACAACCGCGTCACCAAGGAGATCAGACGATGCTCCTCGGGAGTTGGCGATGGCAGCGGTAATCGCTGCACATCTCGCACCTGGAAGTTCACCGAGGGGTTTATCGCCTCTAGGAAATACCCAGCTAAGCGGCTGTTCAATACCCCGAGAAGAAACCACAGATCCCTCGGCCGATTGGGAATCACCAGATTCGCCGCCATGTCTGCCATGTGTCCCGGTGGCAGGTACTTGGCCGAAAAGCCTCGACTGCTTAACATCCCAAAGGTAATCCCCTCTTGAAACCACAGGGACTTGTTGGGCAGCTGTGCCGAATAATGAGTCCGATAGTGTTCTTGAGCCTCGGGCGACCAGTCCACAACAAACCGAGCCCGGCGATAAAAGGGAAATCCGCTGGTTTGTTTTTCATAGGGAACCCAATCACCGCCGGGATCTGCTTGCCACCAATATCGCAGAAATCTCTTATTGTCTGAAGTTTTCATTCCCAGGGCAACCCGGGCCCAATCCTTCAGGGGCGGTAGTGCTGCAAAGGCTTGCCGCATTCGAAGTGGGAGCTCATTCAGGAAAGCTTGGTCCGGCAGGGAGGCCGACTCTTCGCTTCCTAATTGCTGG
>JAAYGB010000065.1 GCA_012727955.1 Bacillota bacterium | reverse complement strand
TAACCATTCTGTGCCGCGATCTTGGTAATCCTGGCATCAACTTCCCCATAGGGGGGAGCAAAAAGCTTTGCCGCCTCACCGGTAATGGAACGGAGGACCTTCTCATTTTCGACAATCAGTCGGGTCAAATCCCAGTCCGACAGTTGTTTGGGATGATCATGCTTAAGACCATGGTTAGCGATTTCATGTCCTGCCGCTGCTAACTTCGCGGCGTCCTCGGGGAACTTCTCGGCCCATCGTCCCGTCAGGAAAAAGGTCACCTTAACATTCCTGTCGGCAAACAACTCCAACATCCCGGGAAGGACTTCTTGACCCCAATCGACGTTAACGGTGAAGGCCATCTGCTTACTATCCGTCGGGCCCTGGTAGATGGGCTGCAGGGCTTCTTTAGACAGTGTAGCTGCCACCTCGAGGGCAACCAGATCTATTTTTGCTCCCGCAGGCGCGGTCATTACCTTCCCGACGGTAGCCATCACATCAACATAGCGACCGGAGGTATCGGGAATCACTTCTCCGGTGGTTGGTTCAATGGCCGCGTCCTTGGGTAAGAACATCGCTGCCATGGCTAATTCTTCAACGAGTTCCTTCACTTCCCGCTCCAGCTTGCCCCCCACGGGAACTCCGGCTAAGGTTACCCCCGGTTCCACTCCGGTGAGCAGACGGGCCCCAGCCTTAACCCACAGGGGAGCTGTAGCCACCACCACCAAAAGGAATACCATCAGGCCTGCCCGGAGAAATTGCCCCTTGGTCACCACAAAGGATACGTACCGACCCTTCAAGAAGCACTCCCCCCTTCCTGTTGCCTGAGCTGATCCGGGGGTTTAGTTGACTTCTGGATTCCGGAATGGCCTTCGATGTAGTAGTCTTCTTTGTAGATCAGTTCAGAAATAGGCACAATCCGGTAGCCCTGCTTCTGGAGCATGGGGATGAACTGGGCCACCGCCTTGGCGGTATTGGTTCCGTTGTTGTGCAGCAACACTATTTCGCCGGGACCGGCGTTGGCCATCACCCGATTGACAATATAATCGGCGCTCACGTCCTTCCAGTCGAGGGAATCTATGCTCCATTGAATGGGATAGTACCCAAGCTCAAAGCATGTTTCCACCAGGGCGTTATTGTATTCTCCAAAGGGAGGTCGAAACAGAATTGGATCTTCATTGATTAAGCGCTTGATATTTTCGTGATTAAGCTCAATTTCTTTGCGCATTTGACTTCTGCTGAGGCTGGCCATATGGGGATGGGAATAGGAGTGATTGCCGATTTCGTGTCCCCGTTCTCGGATCTTGACAACATAGTCGGGAAACTGCTGTACCCAGTTGCCACCGAGGAAAAAAGTGGTCTTCACCTGATATCGATCGAGAATATCCAGTATCTCGTCAGTGTACTCCGTTCCCCACATGGCATCGAAGGAAATGGAGAGCACTTTGTCGGGGCGATCGACTTTGTAAATTGGTACCAAGCGAGAGGCTATCAAGGTACTGACTACCCTCACTGCTCCGTCAGTGAGGAGATGGATCCCGACAATAACGGCAAGAATCGCGACCACTGCCAGAACCTTCCTGCCAAAGCCGCGTAAAGAAATGACCAGATGCAAGCTCTCACCTCCAAGCTGAGCCTAGATCTGGTCTATCTCTATTCAGATGAAGCCTGGCCTATACCTAACTAGATCCAGCGCCTGACCCCATCCATCACTTCGCTGCGGGATCCCTGAATCAAGGTACACTCCGGCAATGACTGGATAAACACCCGCCCGTAGGCTTTGGTCATGATGCGAGGATCACAAATCAGTACCACACCTCGATCGGTCTTAGTCCGTACCAGCCGGCCAAATCCCTGTTTTAACTTAATCACCGCATGGGGAAGTACATACTCCCGAAAGGAGTTTCGTCCCTGCCTCTCCATCGCCTCAATCCTAGCTTCCGTCACCGGTTCCGTTGGAACCTTGAAGGGAAGCTTAACAATCACTACACAGGAGAGCGCATCTCCGGGAACATCAACCCCTTCCCAGAAACTGTCGGTACCTAGAAGCACTGCCGGTTCACCGGAAGTAAACTCCTCCAGTAAAGCCCTACGGGGAGCCTGACCTTGACACAACAGAGATATTCCCAAACCCTTGGCCAGCCCCCGCAGCCGCTGGGCCACCTCCTCCAACATCCGATGGGAGGTAAATAAGACAAAGGTTTTCCCCTTGGTGTAGTTCAACACATCTAGTAAGAAGGAAGTTAGCTCGGGAACGACCTTGCTGCTCCCCGGCTCCGGCAGGTCTTGCGGCAGGCCCAACAACACCTGTTGTTTGTAGTCATAGGGAGACTCAATAACGGCCGTGGTCAGGGGTTCCGGTGCCGGAATGTCTTCGCTGGCCACCAGGCCCAGGGAATCAATAAGGTAATCAAACCGTCCCCCGGCGGTCAAAGTAGCCGAGGTACAAATCACCGAGACCAGATACTGCAGGAGATTTTCCCGCAGCTGTTGAGCCACGACGATGGGGGCGGCACAGAACCTCACCACGCGATGCCCCCGACCCATGGTTTCCAGCCAGAAGACGTAATTGTCCGCATCAGCGTTGTAGAGAAACTCCAGGTTTTTCTGGTACTGCACCACTCGGTTAGCTAGGGCTTTGGCCTGGGCATGAAGGGTCTCACCCTCTTCCCACTCATCCTTGCGACTATCCACTTCCTCCACTACCTGCTTCAGATAGCGAGACAAAGCCACCAAGCCCTGCTGCAACCGGGAATAGGCGTCGAAAACTGTCTCATCGTAGATTGGGTTGGTCGGCGAGCTACCATCGACAACAAAGGTGCCCTCACCGGACAGGAGACAGAGGGGATGGAGTTGTTGGAAAAACCCGTGGCCCAGCTCCCGAACCTGCCGCACCGTAGCGGGAATTTCCCACTGGAGCAATCTCGCCAGAGGGTCATCTTCTCCGTCCGCTCCCTGGCCCAGAAGCCGAAGCAAACGGCCAACCAAACCACCGCTGCCCGTCCTTCGCCCGCTGCGGTGGATGCGACGCAGCATCCTAGTCAGACCCAGGGAAGACTGCTCCACCCCTAGATAGTTGGTGGCCACGTCCTCTAGATGATGGGCTTCATCAAAAATTACATGGTAGTACCGAGGTAGAATGGCTCGGTCCGTGTCAAATCCCAGAACTCGGCGCACCGCCAAATCAGCGAAAAGCAGATGGTGGTTGACCAAAAGAACCGTTGCATCTCTAATTTTCCGGCGCGCGGCGAAGTAGAAGCAGCGGGAATAATAGGGGCATTGTCCCCGGGTACAAAGGTCGCTTTCCGCACAGACCGATTCCCAGATATCTTCGTCGGGAGCAAAATCCAAATCCGCTAAGGTACCGTCCTCGGTGACCTCTGCCCAAGTCAAAATCCGATCCAATTGGGTGATCTGTTCCCGCTGGAATAGATCCAGCTCCGTTCCCGTTTGCCGCAGTTTTAGCAAACAAACATAGTTGGACCAACCCTTCACCAAACAGGCGGAAAAGTCCCAATTCAATGCCCGGCGGGCCAAAGGGATATCATTATGTAGTAGCTGCTCTTGCAGGGTAATGGTATTGGTGGAGATGATAACCTTTTCTCCACTGAGCTGAGACCACAAGAGGGCAGGGATTAAGTAGGCCAAGGACTTGCCGGTCCCGGTTCCCGCCTCGATCAAAGTAGTTCCGCCCTGAAGATAACACTGGAGAACCTGTTGAGCCATCACCAGCTGTCCCGGACGATGCTCCCAGTCCGAAAACTGCGCTGCCAACTCCCCCTCCGGCGAGAACAGACTCCGCAGTTTTGTCAAGACTTCTTCGTCAACTGTAGGTGAGTATCGCTGCTGCATCGAGAATCCCCTTCCCTTCCACCGCCTCTTTCAGGTTTCTCTCTGGCAGCAGCAATCTCCTACCTTAGTTGTCTTGCCGGCCCCACCCATCGATGCGGCGCAACACAGAGTTTTGGGCAATCACCTTGCTGAAGGACACCCGCTCCGCGGCGAGATGCAGGGCCACCAAAGAAAGGGTGATGACTAGCTTCCAGTGCCAGGGGATCCACCAAGCCAGAACCGTGCCCACCGCGATTCCCAAGACGTTGGATCCGGTATCACCCATCATGAATCGCCCCTGTAGATCCCCCGGCAAGTAGACCAGCGCCGAAAACAATACCGGCAGAAGCCAGACAAATCTCTCACCGGGCACCAATCCCAGAGCGATCAATGACAACAACAGGAAGACCTTGCCGGCTCGGCCCGGCCGCAGGTCCGCCAAATTCAGGAGATTCATCGCCAGGGCAATCATTCCAGCACTAACCATCCAGTCCGCTAGAAAAAGCATTCCCCTTTCCGTTACTCTGTGCAGTTGGAGCCTGGCAACAAACAGGGCAAGGCTCCCGCCACCAAGGGCCTTTAAAGCCCCGGTGGTCAGATTGCCACCTAACCACGAAGTCAGATGCCCCTTAAGACCCTTAACCCCACTGGTCCCCATCAAGTCATCCAATAAGCCCAACAGGGCCGCACCCAACATCGCGATGATCAGACCATAGCCGGGACTGGGCTCCCCTTCTCCCCACAGGATTAGCCAGGCGATTCCCGTCATCCCGCCAAAGAGGAAGGACAAGCCCACCGCGGTGGGAATCCGGTTTCCCTTATAGTTGGCTACAAGGGCTTTACCGGAATGCATCAGTCCCGTTAGTCCCCGGGCCCCGAACCAGGTCACGATCCCTGAAAGGGCCAAGGCCACTGCTAGATGCAAGGGGGTCCCTCCTTCTGCTCTGCTTCCCGAGCCTCATGCACCGCGGTCGGCGGCAGCGGCATTGACTGGTTGCCTTGTACCAGTGAAGGAAGCCGGGGCGCTGGATCCGGTACCTTGGGGGCGGGATTTTGCTGAACCATCAGGCGCACCAGGGTTTGGAAAATATGAGTCAACTGCCGGAAGCGATGGAGGAATCCCGTCACGTTCCTTCCCGTCTTGTTGTGGGTAAAGTCAATCTCAACCTCCTGTACTCGGTATCCCAAGCGCAGGGCTTGAATGGTCATCGCCACCTCCAGACCAAATCCTGAACCCAGACCAGCTACTTGGGTCAAGACCTCTCTCGGGGCTGCCCGCTGCCCCGAGAGGGGACTGGCCATATTCTGTCCCCCCAGCAGCCGCACTGCAATTCGGGCAAAGCCTTCGACCAAACCAAATCCACTCTTGCTTCCCCTTCGAGGCCAAGCAGCTACCGTCAGATCCGCCTCCCCCTGTAGGATGGGAGTGATCAACTTGTCGGCCAGCTGAGCCGAGTCCGTCAAATCACCATCGAGAAGGACTACCACCTCCCCCGACACGTAGTTCAGGCCCTTGGTAACGGCTCCAGCCTTTCCCATGTTCTTGCTCAAGGCCACCACAAAGGCTCCCGCTGCAATAGCCTGTGTCTGGGTATCGTCGCTGGATCCGTCGTCGACTACAATCACTTCATCGACTAAGGGAATGGCGGCAGCTGCCTTCACCGTTCGGGCAATCCGAGCTCCTTCGTTGTACGCCGGGATCAACACCGTTACCTGTGGCTTCACTTAGTCTCCCTCCCCATGGATTAACTGGCATCACCGGCCTGATGGGCATTGGAGCGGTGAGAGCGCCCCAGAGCTTGAACCAGGCGAACCTGCCCTACCTGTTCCCCGAGCTCATCAATGGCTGGAATATCCCTTTGTTGCAGCTGCGGTGGTAAGCTAGTCCAACCATCTCTGTTCACCGCCACCACCTTAGCTCCTAGCTCATCAACCCCGTCGATGATGGTTGTCTGCATCCTGAGGTTACTTCCTTCCCAGGCCCTTTGTCCCCCAAGAAAGATTACCGTATCGCTGGCCCTGCCCGTCAATCTCCTCACATCCACCATCTGCCAGTCCTGCAGCCGGTTGATGACATCCTCCTGGGGACCAAAGACAATCTGTCGAGCCAGGCCAAGGCCCAATCGCCGAGTGATGGGTTCCGGCGGCCATCCCCACTCTTCGGTTGCGGCGATGGCTTCCTCGCGATAGGGCCAGGCCTCACTAATCCATACATCGGTGGGGTACCACATCCCCGATACTTCGCCGCCGGCATCTTCGATGAGCTGCACCAGCTCATCCTCGCCCTTGCCCAGTTCCGGTCCCGCAACAACTATCGCGATACTTCTTCCCTTGAGTTGGTTGGCAATAAAAAACTCCCTGGCCTGCTGCACAAAGGTCGCGTATTGATCATTGCGGGCCTGCAGGGACGCCACCTGCTCCTGCAGTGATTTCCGCTGCAAGTCCAGTTCAGCAAACTGCTGTTCAAGACTAGTAATGATCTCCTCCTGCTTACTGACTAAAGTATCATCCTTAAAGGCAGTAGCACCGATGAGAACTCCCAAACCTAAAGCCAAGAATACCGCTACCAATGAGCCGACGTGGTACTTTCCGTCTACTAGCACCTTGTATCCCCTTTCACAGTTTGGCGCAATGTGACTACCAACCCACAGACAACTTTAGTTGCATTGCGATTAAGCGAAGAAACTGCCGCATAACCGGGGACATCAAAGCGATGAGCAGTAGGGGGGCAATCGCGGCAACGGCGATCTGCAGGGCGTATTTCTTTCCGGGGCGGCCTTGGTACAATCGACTCACTCCCTTGGCATCCACCAGGATATTTCCAACCTTCAACCTGACTAAGAATGTGCTGGCCATGCCTGGCCGTCCCTTTTCCAAGAAATCAATGATGTTGGAGTGAGTTCCCACCGCGACAATTAGCTCGGCTCCCAGCTCATAGGCCACCAACAGAGCAATGTCTTCACTGGTTCCCGGGGCGCTGATGGTCTTGCCCTCTATCCCTAACTGCCCCAGCCTCTCCAATCCCGGGGCTCTCCCATCGGGATAGGCATGGACCAGCAGCTCTGCTCCTGAACGTAAAGTGACGTCACTGACCGAATCCATATCACCAACGATCAGATCCGGTTGCAGTCCTACATCCATCAGGGCATCGGCACCGCCGTCCACTCCCACCAGCACCGGATCAACCTCTTCTATATAGGAAAGGATTGTAGCCAGATCCTCTTTGTAGTTTTGCCCCCGGACCACCACGACCACGTCCCGGCCGGCAAACTCTGTCTTCAGCTTGGGAATCTCCACGGCTCCCAGGACAAAATCCTTTTCCCGTCGGGCATAGTCCAAGGTATTATCAATAAAACGCTCTACCTCTTCCTGGAGATTATCCCTGGCTTGGCTCAGCTTTTCTTTAATTAGCTCCTCATCTTGGAGCCTGCCTTGACAGAGAAGCTCTTCCGTCTCGACGTCGACCACCGCACCGGAGCTGCAGTCGATACGGATTCTTCGCCCGTCCAAGGAAGTCAACAGGTCTTCGGACTCGACATCCAGCAAAGGAACCGAGTGCTTCAGGAGCTGGGACGGACCGAGATTGGGATACCTTCCGGTGATGGAGGCTTGAGTGTTAATAACTGCCTTGACTTTGGCTTCCACCAAGGACTGAGCGGCGACATTATCAAGATCGGGATGAGCGATCACGGCAATATCCCCGGGAGATAGCTCTTTGACTAACTCCTTGGTCTTGGCTCCAGCCTTGGCCACCCCTTCAACGATCATGGCAGAATTCCCCCCGGCAAGCAATTAACACAGAAGGGGCCTATACTTTCGATAGGTCCCCTTCATCGTTATTGTTGCCAGTGTGGTCATTGGTATGCCTGCTTGCTACCCAGCTTTGATACCCAGACGAATCTTGTTGGCCAAGGTAGCTATGAAGGACGAATTTGTGGGTTTACCCTTGCGCTTATCCACTGTGTAACCGAACTCCCGGTTTAATACCTCTAGATTGCCCCGGGACCAAGTGGTCTCGATGGCGTGGCGAATCGCCCGCTCCACCTTATTCCCGGTGGTATTGTACCTTTGTGCCACCTTTGGATATAACCGCTTGGTAACCGCCAACAGCAATTCCTGGTCCTCAATGACCAAAACAATGGCTTCCTTCAGGTACCGATATCCCTTAAAATGCGGTGGTACACCGAGGCGGGTCATTTCCTGAAGGACCAGCTCTTCTAAGTACAATTTATTGTTCAGGCGAAGGCTGGGCATGCCCTCAGGAGTAACCACCATCTGAATCCGCTTAATCAGTGCATCTAAGCCAAAGGGCTTGAGAATAACATAATCGGCACCCTGCTCCAGAGCACGGCGTAACAATGATTCTTGCCCTTCATCGGCAACAGCTAGAACCTTGGTAGGCAAATCCGTAGTTCTGATCCACTGCAAGATACCTAACCCGTCGAGATAAGGTAAAATCAATTCCAAGATCAGCACGTCGGGTCGCAGTTCTACACATACTTTTTTGGCCGCAATTCCATTATCGATATGGGCGATCACGGCAAAGTCTGGCAGATCCCTCAGCTTGTCCTTGGTAGCAGCGATAAACTTGGAGTCTCCCGCCAGAGCGACCCGCAGGCTCTTCGTTGCTGTACTAATCCAACTCCCCTCCTTCACCCCCGTAGTTCAGGAATTCTCTAGGACTTAATGCCTAGAACTTTCGAAACAGCACTTCGTCTTCAGATTATCTTTCCCTCTTTTCCCACTGACCGCCATTGCAATGTCGCGCCACCGGCCGCTGCCACCCGAGGAGTCACCCCCGGATGGTTCCAAGTATGACCCTTAACATTGGTTCCAGCCACCCCAGCCTCGTAAATCATCCACTCCGCTAGGATGCCAAATCCCTTGGTGGGATCATTGACGAAGACATGGGTGATGGCACCCACTAGCTTGCCCCGTTGCAAAATGGGACTGCCAGACATGCCCTGCACAATCCCTCCGGCTTGCTGCAAGAGCCTTGGATCCACAATCTTAACCACTAATCCCTTGGATTCAGGACGGGATTGCTGCACCACCTTGATGATCTCCACATCAAAGGTTTCTACCTTGTGTCCCGATAGCACCGTCCGGATTTGCGCCGGCCCTGTAGTCACCTCACTGGCCAAGGCCACTGGGACCGTCCGACCGGAAACGGCATTGGGCTGGGTCAATACCCCATAGATACCGAACTCCGTGTTTTTATGCACAACTCCAATTTCATCCTTGGGCCCAGTAAACCGACCAATCTTCTCTCCGGGCTGACCCCGGGTTCCCACCTGGATGCCATCGATATAAGCCCGAACGATGCGACCATCCTCCACAGGCAGGGTCCGACTGTAGCGGTCAGTGATTTTGTGCCCCAGGGCCGCGAATTTACCGCTTGCGGGATCGGCAAAGGTTACCGTACCTACCCCCGCGGTGGGCTCCTCCAGCAGAATACCAATGAGGTATTCACTGCTGACTCCCGGTCGGGGTGTCCGGGGATTGACCCTCACTGGCTGCACCGGCACTCGCAGTGTCTGCCTTCCTCGCTGCACCTCGAGCCAAATCCCTTGGTTGCCTTGGGCAAAGCGATTGACCAACGCCCCCACTTGATGGGGATCGTTCACTTCTATTCCATTGATCTTCCTGACAATATCCCCGTAGCGAATTCCTGCCGCCTGGGCAGGATATCTTTCTACACCATTGACATCAATTACTGGGACCGTTTGGGAAACAATCAGGCCTCCCGAGGACAATAACACTCCAATGGCCTGTCCGCCAGGGACAACGTGGGTTTCCGAAACCACGTCGACTACAACTTCCCGCAAGGGCACCAGACCCAACAGTGATAGCTGGAGTCGAATTGGTCCTAACTTTGAAGCTTTAATGGATAAACCATCCTGCAACACTGAGAGAAATTCACCGGCACCCTCGTCGACGGGGGCCATGGTTAGCCAGCGACTGACTTTGAACAGATGTTCTTGCTCGGGAACAATGCGAATATAGGAAGGGAAGGAGAGTATAGACTTGGCTAATAGGGAGATACCTAAAATAAGGATAAGGGCTAGACCAATTAACAAGCCTTTCATTCGTCGACCCATAGGCTTCACTCCTTAAAAAAATCCAAGCAGAGGATCTGCAACGCCGCAATTTACAGATCGCATCTGCTTGGTAGCTTTCCCGGTCCTATGGGTCTGTATTAGAGACTTGTCTGTCTAAACCGTCAAATTCCGCCATTGTTGGCCCATATTCATTAGTTCAGCAGCATGACTCAGGGAGGCCTCGGTGCGGTGGCCGCCCAACATTCGGCTGAGCTCTTCGAGACGTTGTTCAGGATTCAGCTCGTTAACGCCCACGGTGGTAACATTGGCCTCGCTTACCTGCTTTTCCACCATAAAATGGTGAGCGGCACCGGCAGCCACCTGGGGCAAATGGGTGACACAGAGCACCTGTTTGTAGGCCCCAAGACGAGCCAAGCGCTGGGCCACGGCCAAGGCTGCCTTTCCCCCAATGCCAGTGTCAACTTCATCGAAAACCAGAGTGGCTACGGAATCCACTTGAGCGAGAATTGACTTCAGAGCCAACATCACTCGAGCTAACTCTCCCCCGGAGGCCACCTTCGTCAAGGGTTGGGGCGCCTCGCCGGGGTTAGTGGAAATCAGAAACTGCACATTGTCAATGCCATCGGCACTGACGCCCACCTGCTCGCCATCGATTTCCAGGGTCTGCTCCCGACGGTGGCGGTCAAACTCCACCACAAATACTGCCTTCTCCATGTTAAGGAAAGCCAGTTCCTCCTGGACCCTTTTCTCTAGGTTGGCCGCTACTTCCCGGCGCTGGGACGACAAGTCCAACACCAGAGGAACCAGGGCTGCCTTCAGCCGGGAGATTTCCTCCTCCAATTCCGCTGCCAAGGAGTCTGCATTTTCTAGTTGGGTAATTTCCTCGCCAATTTCCCCCTGGTACTGAAGGATATCCTCCACGGTATCACCGTACTTGCGCCGCAGCTGCTGAATCAGGGCGTATCGCGCCTCGACTCGATCCAGCTCACCGGGGTCTACCTCACCCTGTTCCAGGTAGTCCCGCAGCGTCATCATCGCCTCCTCTACATTGTACAGAACCGTTTCCAGGTTCTGCTGGAGGCTTTGCAAGCTGGCATCATAGCGACTGGCTTCCGCAATTCGTTCCACTGCCTGGGAGAGTGCATCCCGGATACCTAAGGTGTCCATATCCCGGCCCGACATCAGAAAATATGCCTCTTGGGTGGCACCCCTAAGTTTCTCCACATTCTGGAGGATTCGGCGCCTTTCCGCCAACTCTTCATCCTCACCGGGACGCAGCTGAGCTTCGGCAATCTCGGTAAACTGAAATTGCAGCAGATCCAGCCGCTGAGCCCGCTCCCGCTCCGAATGGAGAATATCCCGAAGGGCCCTTTCCTTCTCCACCAATTCAAAGTACCGGGTCTCTACCTCGGCCTTCAGACTTGCCAGCTCGGCACCACCTAGCTGATCTAGCCATTGAATATGACTGCTGGCCCTCAGCAAAACTTGGTTGTCGTGTTGTCCGTGCATCTCCGCCAGGTAAGGAGCGATTTCGCCTAACATCGATACGGTGGCAATTCGGCCATTAATTCGGCACTTACTGCGTCCAGTACGAGAAATTTCCCGGGAAATGACCAGGTAGCCGTCCTCCTCCGCGAAACCGCTTTCTCGGAGGAATCGAGCCAATTCGCTCTCGGGATCCACCTCAAATCCACCCTCCACCAAGGCGTGATCCGCTCCTCTGCGGACCCCTTCCGCGCTGGCCCTTTGCCCCAGAAGCAAGCCGAGACAATCGAGAATGATGGACTTGCCGGCTCCCGTCTCCCCGGTCAATACAGTAAAGCCCCGCTCAAATTGAAGATCCAACTGCTTAATCAGTGCATAATCTCTGATGTGCAGCTCCCTCAACACAACACACTACCTCCCAAGACGCTAGTCAGTGAGGACTTTTGCTATTTCCCCTGCCGCAGCTTACGAAAGCCTTCCAAGACCTGAGCTATTGCCCCCGTGGGCTCTTCTATTTCCCCAGACTCTCCCGACTTAACGATCACTAAGACTACATCATCCCCGGCAAGGGTGGCGATCACATCGGGCCATTCCAGATCATCGATGGCTGCCCCAACCGCGGGCGCCGTTCCCGGCAGGGTTTTGAGAATTACCAGATTCCCTGTAAAGGCCTGCTCGATCACAAAATCCTCAAAGGTTCTCTGGGCTCGTTTGCGCACATCACCTAAGTCCGGCTCAAAGGGGGGCGCATAGCGATAACCTCCCCGTTCGTTGGGTATCTTCACCAGGCGCAGCTCCTTAATGTCCCGGGACACCGTCGCCTGGGTGACAGCGATCCCTTGCTGCCTCAAATACTGCGCCAACTCCTCCTGGGTCTCCACATCAATATCCCGAATAATTCGCATAATTGTCGAATGCCGTTGCGCTTTCACTCCGCCTCGCCTCCAATCTCCTTCACTTCGCGACGACCCAACCGACGATAGACTACTTGATAGAAATTATGGTGCTGCATCCGAACGAAATGAGCAGCCCAAGGAGCCCGGGATACTTCGACAACATCGCCAACCTTAAGAGCAGCCGTGGTCTGGCCATCGGCTGTTAACATCGCATCCCCATGGCTTTTTTCTACACAAATAGACACCGTTTCATTCGCGGGAACCAGTACGGAACGAGCCGAAAGAGAATGGGGGCAAATTGGGGTAATTAGAATGGACTCTACACTAGGAGTGACAATGGGACCACCGGCAGACAAGGAATAGGCAGTAGATCCCGTGGGAGTGGCCACAATCACCCCGTCCGCTGTGTAATCGGCTACATGCTGATCATTAACTAAGATGGAAATGGTAAGCATTCGGGCCAAAGGCCCTCGGGATACGACGACATCGTTGAGAGCGAGGTAGGAAGGGGTTGTCTCTTCCTGGGCATGGAGGGTGCGATGAAGAGCCGAT
Organism: Bacillota bacterium; assembly: GCA_012727955.1. NCBI lineage: Bacteria > Bacillati > Bacillota > Bacillota bacterium. Next base: position 25,069 of record JAAYGB010000065.1, on the reverse strand, counting down.
AGCATCAACCGATCTTCTACGGTGTAGTCACCTTGCAGTAAGCGTCTAAGTCCTTCTTCCAAGTCGTGAGTTTCCAGTTCCGTAAGAAATCCTAGGTGGCCTAGGTTTACCCCTAAAATCGGCACCTCCGCCTCGGCCAAGGAACGTGCCGTATGCAGCAGTGTCCCATCGCCACCTAGGGAGATGACTACATCCGTTGCCGACAGATCAGTCAAAGGACAGCCTACTACCTGGGGAACCTGGAGCAAGGCTGCCGCCTCAGCCTCGATCCAAACACAAACGCCCTGGGCCTGGAGCTTGTGACTTATTTCCTTAGCCAGCTCAAGGGCCGGCCGATTGCGAAGATTAGGAACTATACCAATAATCAATATCTACACCCACTTGTCTTGCATAAATCTACCTTGACAAGGATTATTTCTGCCCTATCCCCGCAACTCCTGCCACCGACATCCACGAGACTAAGGCCGCTGGTTCCACAACCAAGGCTGCATTATCTTTCCACCTGACGCCAGGCCTCCTGAACCAAATTCGAGATCCCAGTGTCAAAGGTCAAGTCTTCTCTGGGCCACTTTCTCTCGGCGCCCTTGGCAAAGTGACCCAAGAACTCAATATTTCCTTCGGCACCGGTCACCGGCGAATAGGACAAATTAAGGAGTCCCAGTCCCACTTCAGCGGCAGAATTCACCACTTGATGCAGCACCGCGCCATGTACCTGGGGGTCTCGCACAATCCCCTTCTTCCCCACTTGATCCGGCCCGGCCTCAAACTGAGGCTTGATCAAAGCGACAACCTCACCATTGGGAACTAGAAGATTGACCGTCACCCCAAAGACCTTCGTCAAGGAAATAAAGGCTAAGTCGATGACGGCAATTTCAGCCAATTCCGGCAATTGATGAGGTTGAACGTGCCGAATATTGGTTCTTTCCCACACCACGACCCGATCATCCTGCCGCAGCTTCCAGGCCAGCTGCCCGTAACCTACGTCGATGGCGTACACCTTCTTGGCACCATGCTGCAAGAGGCAATCGGTAAATCCCCCGGTGGAGGCCCCGATATCTAAGGCCACCATACCGGTGGGGTCGATGGCAAATTCCTTAAGGGCCTTCTCTAACTTGAGTCCCCCTCGACTAACATAGGGCATGAGCTCCCCTTTGACCGTTAACGGTGAGTCAACGGGTATCTTGGTCCCGGGCTTGACAAGACGTTGGTCGCCGGAAAACACCTGACCGGCCATAATTAATCCTTGCGCCCGTTCGCGGCTGGATACCAATCCCCGTTGCACCAGAAGAACGTCGACCCGTTCCCTTTTCTGAGCCAATCACTTCATCTCCCTGTACTACCACCGGTCCATCGGCTAGACACCAAAAGGTGCCGAACTCCCACCTTCTCCAGAATTTTCTCTGCCACCGCCTCCGGTGTCAACCCCATCTGGGCCAGGAGTCTTTTTCTGGAGCCATGGGGGATAAATTCATCGGGAATACCTAGATTCAAACAATACCGGGGTAATTTTCCTGCCAAAGCTAGTTCCTGGATAATCCGACTACCGACCCCACCTACCACGGCATTTTCCTCGAGAGTGGCTAGCCATTGCTTACCATCGACAAAGCTAAAGATGGCTTCGGTATCCAGGGGTTTGATTGTCCGCAAATTCACAACCTGTGCCCCGATGCCACAATGGGTCTGCAGTAACTTCGCTGCTTGGCTAGCTACGCGGCACATGGTACCCGCTGCAAAAATTACTCCTTCCGTCCCCTCGCAGATTGCCTGGGGCCTCCACTGGGTGAGATCACCGGACCTGGACGAAGGGAAATATTCGGCTACCAAGGCCTTCACCTCAGCTAAGGTCAAGGGCTGGGCCAATTTCTCCCTCGGGTAACGAAGGGCAACGGGCCGGGAGGAGTTAACGGCCCAACTAAGCATCCCCACTAGCTCCCTGCCATCTCGAGGAGCAAGAATAGTCAGATTGGGTATTGCCTGTAATAACGAAAGGTCGAAGACACCGTGATGGGTGGGACCGTCTTCCCCAACCAATCCCGCGCGATCGATGGCGAAGATCGCCGGCAGCTCCTGCAGGCAAACATCATGGATAATCTGATCAACGGCCCGTTGCAGGAAGGTAGAATACACAGCAAAAACCGGCTTCCTGCCACCGGCAACTAATCCAGCGGCAAAGGTAGCCCCGTGCTCTTCGGCAATACCTACGTCAAAAAACCGCTGGGGAAAGATCCGACCAAAGCGAGCCAACCCGGTGCCTTCGGGCATCGCGGCGGTGATGGCTACAATGGTTTCATCAATCTTGCCTAACTCCACCAAAGCAGCTCCCAGCAGCTCACTGAAGCTGGAAATCCTCTCTTGTTGGTCTTCTTCGGCCTGAATCGGAGCCGGCGAGACAGAAGGAATGGAAACTAGGTTGCTTTCCGCCAGCTTGTACTCCATTAGCGCTTTCTCAATAGAGAAGGGGCCAGTACTATGGAATTTCTCAGGATTGATCTCCGCCGGCAGCCACCCTTTGCCCTTCTTGGTGATGGTATGTACCAGTACCGGGCCATCCCGACGCAGAGCCTCCCGAAGCACCTGCTGCATTCCCACAATGTCATGGCCATCGATGGGCCCGAAGTAAGTAAAGCCCAATTCCTGAAAGAGACGACCAGGAACCAATACCGTTTTCAGCATATCCGTCATCAGATCCGCCATCTTCAGCATAGAACCCCCGATGCCGGGGATGCGCTTGATGGCCCGCTCCAGGTCCGTCCGGGCGCGAGACAACACCGGATCCAAGCGCAACTGTGTCAGATAATGGCTGAGGGCTCCGACGTTGGGAGAAATAGACATTTCGTTATCATTTAGGATCACCAACAGGTTAACGCCCAGATGACCGGCATTGTTCAGGGCCTCAAAGGCCAATCCGCCGGTAAGGGCTCCATCACCAATGACTGCAGCTACCACGTGATCTTCGCCGGCTAAGTCTCTGGCTACCGCCATTCCTAAGGCCGCGGAAATCGAGGTGCTGCTGTGGCCGACACCGAAAGAGTCGTAAATACTCTCATCCATTCGAGGGAAACCAGAAATACCACCCCACTGCCGCAAGGTGGAAAAACTTTGGTAGCGTCCCGTCAACAATTTATGGGTATAGCTTTGATGACCGACATCCCAAACTATCTTGTCTTGAGGGGCGTTGAGAACCCGATGCAGGGCAAGGGTTAGTTCCACTACACCTAGGTTGGGTGCCAAGTGACCGCCATTTGCTGCTACCGTTTCGACGATGATCTGCCTAATCTCTTCGGCCAACTGGGTCAATTCCTCTTTGTCTAGGCTCTTTAGCTGCGACGGCTCTGTAATCCTGTTCAAAATCGACACCAAGAGTCACCCTCTCTTCCGAAACACGCCAATCGCCTCGGGTTATCTCTACGATCTTCCCCTGCGCCCTTTAGCCTTTTTCTTATCCTTTCCTGACCGACAAATAGTTACGCCCAACACCCGTTCTACCCAATAGAGGAATCGGGCAACTTGAAAAACTACATCAGCTGCATAGGATATGGCAAAACCCTTTCCATAGGCTTTGCCGCCGACGGTGACTGCTGCCAGCAACCCTACACCAATGGTGTTCAGTAAAGATTCATTGAGCTCTGGAGAGTACTGGGTGAGGGAGAAGATAATCCCGGCAGCAACGGCCCCGCTTAAGGTCCCAGCAATGTCACCAACCACATCATTGCAGAAATTGGCTACCTGTTCCGCTCGCCGAATCAGCCATACCCCTTGGCGAGAACCAGGAATCCGTTTGCTGGCCATGGCGTGAAAGGGTTCCTCGTTGGCAACGGTAACAGCGACTCCGACAATATCGAAAATAATACCGAGCCACACTATAGCTGCAAGCAAGACGATACTGGGAAATAAAGGTAAGTACGATAACGCAGTATTACTGGTCAATGATAACGTAACGGAAATCAAGAATGTCAGAACAAAAACAGCCGAAACCCTTCGCCAGCGAGAAGGCAAGACATTCACCTCAAAGAAAGACTTGGGGTTCACCCAAGTCTCAGTAAGTCAAAATATAGGGTGGACACGGATTGGGTTAACATTGTGGCTTAGGTCCAGCAGGTTTTCCCAACGGAGGACCATTTCGTTGCCAAAATGGCGGTTCCCCTTTACCTCCGCTCCGCCTTGTCGCCAATAGCGGGGCTAGATTACCACTTAGTCCACACCGCAATCCCCAATCCGCTTCCCATTTGGAACAGTCTAGGAGATTTCCTCAACAGCCCAACTCATCTCTTAGCCTCTGTAGCAGTATGGGTTTCAAGGGGCAATCCACCTCAATTTCTTGGCCTTCGAAATTGCAGCTTCAACCCACTATTCCCCCCACACCACGCAAGGCAGGCTACGCTGCACCTAACGCAAAATGTACATTATGTTTGACTAATGTCTGTCGCATCACGTGCAGGTTCCCATCCCAAGCCGTAGTTCCATGCCTGGCCAAGCCACGGCATTTCCCCACGCAACTTGGGTCTCCACGAGAAAGGGGTCAACGCCCACATGCCCTTGTGGATCGCCCCTAACTCTTAACCCCCAGCAGCAGCCCCCGACTGGGCGTCGAAAGCCACCACCACGGACTTCATCGATGTGCCTTTAACGGATTTTTAGGCCCGTCTTGGGAGATGCAGGACTGACTAGAATACTGCTCCACCCTTTGATGAATCCCTATTGAGTCACAAGAGAATCTCTTTTACTATATCAAACCGGCCATAGGCCGTCAATGGTCGCGGGCGATCACGAATTCCGCCAAACTCACCAAGGCGTCGGTGTTACCCTCAAGGGTCACAATGGCCTCCTTGGCAGCCTCAATGGCTCCTTGCGCTCTTTGCTTAGCCTGCTCCAGACCCAGGATTGAGACATAGGTGGCTTTGACATGACGCTCATCGCTGCCAACGGCTTTGCCTAACTTGGCTTCATCGCCCACTACGTCAAGAATATCATCGGTGATCTGAAAGGCCAATCCGAAGTTATCGGCATAGGTGTCAATGATGTCCAGCTGGTCATCGGTAGCCCCACCAATAATAGCGCCGCAGCGAATGGAGGTTTTGAAAAGGGCACCGGTTTTACGAGTGTGAATGTACTCTAGGGTACTTCTTGATACCTCTTTGCCCTCGGACTCCAGGTCTACAACCTGCCCCCCGATTAGCCCATCGGTTCCACAGGCTTGTCCCAATTCAGCCAACACCCGAGTGATGGTATCTCCATCGACACCGACATCAGCCAAGCGGGAAATAAGGTAGAACCCTTGAGTCAACAAGGCGTCTCCCGTTAAGACGGCGAGTCCTTCCCCAAACACCTTGTGACAGGTCAACTTACCCCGTCGGTAGTCATCATCGTCCATACAGGGCAAGTCATCGTGTACCAAACTGTAGGCATGAATCATTTCCAGGGCCGCTACCAAGGGTTCCACCTGCCGGATATCTCCTCCAACGGCCTGACAACCGGCAATGGCCAACAGCGCCCGCAGACGTTTTCCTCCACCGAGGGCACTGTAGCGCATTGCTCGATGGATGGTTGTGGGCTGCATACCTTCGTCGGGCAGATATTTCTCCAGAGCTGCCTCCACAAAAGGCCGGTAAGTCTTGGCATATTCGCTAAAATTCATCGACACCTACTCCCTCTAACCCTAGGATTGGGCTGCATCAACATCGCCCTCTAACAACACCTTCACCTGGGATTCTGCTTTCTCCAAATGCTCGTTGCACACCCTAGCCAACTTGACCCCCCGTTCAAAAAGCTTCAGAGCTTCCTCCAGGTCTGGTTCTCCAGACTCCAGCCGCCTCACGACTTGCTCCAACTCGTCCATAGCCTTTTCAAACTTCATTCTCGCCAGCTCCTTCTACCCTAATACTGCGACTTTGGACCAGGCACTGGGCGGCTCCATCGACAAAGAGAACCTCGATGCCCTGTCCGGGAGATACATTCTGTACGCTCCTGACGACCTGATGTGATGAGGGTCCGTCGGTGAAACGGCAAACGGTGTATCCCCTTCGCAGCGTTGCCAGGGGGCTCAGCTGCTCCAATTGCACTAAAACCGAGGCAAAACGCTCTCGCTCAGTTTGGGTGACCAACTGGATGGCCCGGACGGCCCGCTGCATCAGCTCATCGACTCGCTGCAGCTGGACTTGAATCATACCCAAGGGATTGCTTACCTGCAGCCTTTGCTCCAGCTCCTGCACCCGTCGCTGATTTTTCTCCAGCCAACGCTGCAGGGCAACCTGTAAATCTAAGCTGACCCTCTGCACCTGAAGTTGTAGTTGGGCTCGATCTGGCACCACCAGTTCCCCGGCAGCCGAAGGGGTAGGTGCCCTGAGATCCGCCACCAAGTCCGCGATGGTGACATCGGTTTCATGACCGACGGCACTGACCACAGGAAAGCGACAGGCAGCAATCGCCCGAGCAACGGCCTCATCGTTAAAACACCACAAATCCTCGAGGGCTCCTCCCCCTCTGGCCAGGACAACAACGTCAATTTCATCGCAGATATTCAGCCCTGCCAGGGCCTGAACGATACTTTGGGGAGCATCTTTGCCCTGTACCAGAGCCGGAGCCAACACAATTGGGATATTGGGAAAGCGCCGCTGAACCACGGAAACAAAATCCTTCATCGCTGCCCCACTGGGCGAGGTAACCAAACCGATTCCCTTGGGAATCATCGGGATCGGTCTCCGCCGGCTGGGATCAAAGAGACCTTCTGAGGCCAACCGCTGCTTCAGCTGTTCTAGGGCCAATTGCAATGAACCCTGTCCCACCGGTTCCACCTGGGACACGTACAGCTGATAGGCCCCAGACACCTCATAGACACCAATGCTGCCGATGGCCCAAACCTTCATCCCATTCTCCAGGTGAAAGCTCAACCGGGCTGCCTGGGTGCGAAACATCACACAGGCTAGACTGGCAGACTCGTCCTTCAAGGTAAAATAGATATGGCCCGATTGCTGCCGCCGCAGGTTAGACACTTCGCCGTTAACCGCGATATTTTGCAGCACCCTTTGTCCCTGCAAAATAGTCTTGATATATCGAGTCAGTTCACCAACACTGTAGGCCCTTCTGCCCTTTCGAATCTGCACGTTAACCTCCCGCTGACAGTAATCCCTTGGTGACCAAAGTTCCGTAGTAGGCCAGCCCCACCGCGTTATCTGTGCTGTACTTGGGATCACAGAAGTGACAAGCAATGCCCTTGGCTTCGAGATCATCGGTGACCCAGCGACGAATCAATCCGTTACTGGCAACTCCGCCGACGAAGAGACATTGATCGATCCCCGAGGCCTGACTGGCATTGGCCACCCATTTGACAAGGGTATCGGCTATCGACTTGAAGGTAGCATGTGCGATCCCAGCAGGGCTGGCCCCTTGAGAAATCAGGCGCATGGCCGCGGAAGTTGGGCCAGAAAAACTCACACTTAAGTTCTGCACCGAGTGGGGAAGGTTAGGCACCGGGTCGGCAGCTTCCCTGGCCAGCTCCTCCAGTGCCGCTCCCGCGGGAAAGGGCAAGCCCAAGGCAACACCCACCCGATCGACGAATTGTCCGGCATGGAGATCCGTTGTGGCACCGAGTTCCTGAATCTTAAGTCCACTATCGCCACCGGCCACCTCAACCTGGACCACTTCACTGGTCCCACCAGAGAGATGCACAGCTAAGGTGGTGAAGGACTGGCCTTGCGCCAGCACCGATTCCAGTCTGGATCGCAGTTTCGAGGACCAGACACCGGCCCAGACGTGCCCTTCTTGGTGGGTGGAGGGCAAGAGCCGAGCACTAACAAGGGCAGCCCCGGAATGAGCCCAGGCCGCCCCTACACGAAAAACCGGCAAATATGATTGGGCCACTGGTCGCGGCTGATCGCTAAAAGAAATCGCTTCCAACTTCCTATCGGCAAGGGCCTCGGAAAGGGATGCAGCCAACTGTGGCAGCGCGTTCACGTGCTGCCAAACGGCCTCCGATTGCCGCAGTCCCCGCTGACCAGAGGGAACCGCCAACAACTTGCGGGCATCAACGAGCAACTGCCCTGCTTCATCCATCAAGGCTAGCGAAGTAGTGTAGCAACTAGTATCAATGGCGAGAACACAACTTGAGGAGTTCACCCTATCTCACTCCTCCTCTGGCGAAGCGGAGGCGACAATGTCCGTCTTGATCTTACCTAAAATGCCGTTAATAAACCGTCCGGAATTGGCATCACCAAAACTCTTCCCTAGCTCCACCATTTCATTGATAGTCACCGGTAAGGGAATTTCATCGCAATAAAACATCTCATAGATCCCCAAACGCAGCAAATTCCGTTCAACTCCGGCCATGCGGGTCAAATCCCAGCCCACTGAATAGTGCTCAATCAAATCATCGATCTCCCGTTGATGAGCACAAACCCCTCTTACTAAAGCGGTGGCAAATTCCTGCATCGTCGGGTCCAAAGAGACGGACTCTCGCATCCAATCTAACGCATCTTCCACGGTTTGCTTTCCCAAATCGATTTGAAATAACATCTGCAAAGCAGCCTGTCTGGCCAATCTTCGCCTCAACCTGCACACCCCATCTTTTCCCCTATAGCATCGGCCCCACGTTAGCGACGCCAGAATCGATCCGACGGCCGAATAGCTTCGAATAGCTCTGCCCAACTCCTATTATGGTCAATTCGATACCCAACAACGACTCCTACCACGGTGCAGATCAGCACAAAAAGTGCCCTCAAGATCCCAAAGCGAATAGACAGCCAGCCGAAGACAAAGCCAAAGAGGACACCGGCGATGGTGCCTTTGTGTCGATACAACCATGACAACCAAACCAGCACTCTCTCGTCCACAGTCATCCCCCCAGGCTATTGCACACGGCTTTTCTCCCTGACACTGCCGATACCCCTGACTTGAATCGAAGTGGCCACCACTGGTACTCCAATGATATTCTCCACATGAGAGGCAACCAAACTTTGCACCTTGGAAGAAAGGTCCGGTATACTTTGATCCGGTGGGACAGTCATCCTGAGCCCAATTCGCAGACCGTCGGTATCCCGATAGGCCGTCGGGACCACGTCGACAATCCCCTCTACTTCTTGAGCCGCGGCCCTCGCCAAAGCTTCCACCGTAGTCAGGGAAACCTCAACATCGCCCAGCTCACCCTCCCAGCGAACGCTTCGAGGAGCGGACCGGCGCACTGCCACCAAGACAAAGTATACCGCGCCGATACCTAGCAGGATCACAACTGCCAACCCCTCTAGGTACCGGCCCCTGAGTAGCTGCATCGCTGAGATCATGGCTTCGGCATTCCACCCCAACATCGCTGCGGCTACAATGACAGCCAAAACCACCAGTAAGGTAGCGGCAACCACCGCCATAATTCTATCCACTACTGCCAAAGCCAACCCTCCCTATTTCTAACGGACTCGCGGCGCCGGAACCTCCTCACGCTCCTCTTCCGGCGGTGGCGGCGCCTGCGGTTGCGGGAAGTTCACTCCCAGCACATGAACGTTAACTTCAACGACATCCAATCCCGTCATACCTTCAATGGCCTGTTTCACATTTTCCTGAATGTTAGTAGCCACTTCTGGAATTCGCACTCCGTACTCAACCACGTTAAAGAGGTCGATGGCAGCCTCCTCTTCGCCCACCTCAACCTTAACACCCTTGGACAGGTTTTTCCGTCCTAACAGTTCAGCAATTCCACCGGCGATCCCGCCGCTCATCCCGGCAACTCCCTCGACCTCAGATGCCGCCAGCCCGGCGATAATCCCCACCACTTCATCGGCTACTCTGACTTCTCCCAGATCTGTCCGTGCTTCCGCCATGTCAATGCACCTCCGAGTTAAGGTCTCTGATCCCCGATACACCCTTACCTACTCTTACTTCCGATTGTACTGGGGGAGAAACTGCTTTTCTATGAAATTCGTTGAGAACTTGCCTTCCCGAAAGGCCGGAGAATCCACTAAGGCCTTTTGAAACTCGATGTTTGTGGCTATCCCTTCGACCACCAGCTCATCCAGCGCTGCCCGGATCTTGGCAATAGCCTCTTGGCGATCCCTACCCCATACACTGAGCTTACCAAACATCGAGTCATAGTAGGGAGGAATCTTCCAACCGGAAAAAGCTGCGCTATCGATCCTGACTCCCATACCACCGGGAGCATGGTAGGCAACTATCGTCCCCGGCGAAGGGCGAAAACCGTGTTCTGGAGATTCGGCATTAAGACGACACTCAATGGCATGACCTCGGAGCTGGATGTCCTCTTGGCCATAGCCCAGGGGTTCTCCGGCGGCGATTCGAATCTGTTCCTTGACGATATCAATCCCGGTAATCCATTCAGTAACGGGATGCTCCACTTGGACTCGGGTGTTCATTTCCATGAAGTAGAAGGAGCCGTCCCTATCTAGTAAGAACTCAATGGTCCCGGCATTGGTGTATCCGATGGATTCAGCTCCCTGAACTGCGACGGCCCCCATCCGTTTCCGCAAGTCATCGTCAAGACCAACGGCCGGTGCCTCCTCGATCACCTTTTGATGCCGCCGTTGCAGGGAACACTCCCGTTCAAAAAGGTGAACACAATTGCCATGTTCATCGGCCAAAATCTGAACTTCGATATGTCTGGGGTCCTCAACGAATTTCTCGATATAGACAGCGTCGCTGCCAAAGGATACTTCAGCTTCACTGCGAGCAACGGTCAGACCCCGCAGCAATTCATCTCGGGAGTAGGCCACCCGCATTCCTCGACCACCGCCACCGGAGGCTGCCTTGATGATAACAGGATAGCCAATCTCCTCAGCCACGGCCACTGCCTCGGCTTCGTCCCGAATCGCCCCTTCACTTCCCGGCACCACCGGAACTCCGGCAGCCTTCATCGCTCGCTTGGCCGCTGCCTTATCACCCATGCGTTCGATTACATCGGCACTAGGGCCGATAAACTTCACCCCATGACTTTCACAAACCTCTGCAAACTGCGCCTGCTCCGAGAGGTAGCCGTATCCGGGATGGATGGCATCGGCTCCAGTCATCACCGCGGCACTCATGATATTAGGGACGTTAAGATAGCTTTGGCCCGACGGGCCTGGACCAACACAATAGGCCTCATCGGCCAGTTCCACATGCAAGGATTCCCTGTCGGCTTCAGAAAAAATCGCCACCGTCTGAATCCCCATCTCTCGACAGGTGCGAATGATGCGCAGGGCAATCTCGCCCCGATTAGCAACTAACACCTTTCCAAACACAACGAAACCCCCTACTCAACCCGTTCCCTCAACTAATCCTGTTCAATGACAAACAGTGGCTGACCATATTCTACCGGTTGAGCATTGCTAACCAGAACCTTGACTATCTTACCGCTGACTTCAGCCTCAATCTCATTCATTAGCTTCATCGCTTCGATAATGCACAGAGGCTGCCCAACCTGCACACGATCACCGACTTTAACATAGGGTTCAGCGTCAGGAGCCGGCGCTACGTAAAAAGTTCCCACCATGGGAGCATTAACAGTGATCTGATTGGCAGCCACCAATTCCGTTTCCGTTGATCCAGGCTCATCGGCTGGAGCTTGCTGTGGCTGCCCCACCTCAACTGGATTGGCTGGGGGAATCAGATTTGCCGATACAACAGCTTGTCCCTGACCTATAAAGGCAGAGGGCCTTTTGATCACCAGTTTCTTGTCGTCGTCTTCCACCACTAATTCGGCGATATCAGACTGAGAGACGATTTCAATCAGTTCTTTGATGGTTTGAACATTCATCGTGCTTGGATCACTGTAAGGCACACACCGCCTGCAGCGATCCTATCCACCTCCCGTGTCTTCGGGCTTTGTCGAAGGCAACCCAAGAATCCTTGATATTTTCTAACACTCTTTGTCGAAGATTATCACCCAAGTTACTTCCAGTATATTAGCTACCACGACATGGATATCCTTCCCTGAACAGTAAACAAAAAACCTCGGGTGTGCGCATTAGAGGCATTCCGAGGTTAAGTATAGGCAACATGCCAAGCTGGGGACTAGAGCCCGCTGTTGTCTGTAATTCGAACCTGTTCTTCCTTCACCTGGGCCATCCTTGCCACCAAGCCACCGATCCTGGCGGCCTCTTCCCGGTTGAGCGCGGCGTTGACCACTACGTTGGCTCCTGTAGGTGAGATAAAGACCACCGCGTCGGAGATGCCGCTGGCCCGGAGTAGGTTCTCAATGTTAGTTTCCAGCTCAGCCACTTGAAGGATTTCCCGCAGTCTTTCATCGGCCTCTGCCTTCTGCTTCGGCTCGTAATCCTCACGATTAAGGACTCCATGGAGGTACTCCAGTTGTCGACTCCGCCCGATGTCCCGCTCCAAACGAAACTGAGCAAATTGTTCTAAGGGATCTACTCGGGACACATTTACCATGGAACTGGAAGCGCTGCGACTTAAGGTCCCGCCGGAAACGGTCATACTGTCCTCCTGGTCCAGCTCTGTGTCACCCAGGTGGACTCCCGCCTCTTCATCATAGTACCAGGGATCACCAATGACAACACTAGTGGACATCTCCACTTCGCTGGAACCCGTTGGCAGGACCGGCTCCTCAATCTCTTCCGGTGGGCTAGAATCGAGTTCTTCCTCTGGCGGTGGGATGATGGTAATCCGGTCAAAATCAATTACCCAGCGATCTGCCAGGGTTCCAAAGTTATCTCGCTGAGAACGATTGGAGCCTAGAGCAAAGACTACCCAACCTAAGATAGCCAGAACCAAAACCCATAACAAGAATTTCCGGATGGATTTTGCGGTAATCACGTAAAACATATCCTTCCCCCCGGTCTGGTTTGCTCAACTTCCCTTGGTTACTTTCCCATTGGGACCACCACAACCCGATATTCCGCTATGCCCAAGACTGTACTGACGGCCTTAGTAATCCGATAGCGAACCTGGGCCCGATCCGCCCCTTCCGCCAGCACCATCACTCCCTGCACCTGGGGCACTGTCTCCCTCCGCAGCACCGGAGTCTCGCTTCCGTCTTGAGCCCGGACAACGACTAAACGTCGATCCGTTTGCACGCTGGTAATCTTCCTCGTGGTTCCTTGCTGATTCACCTCCTCTGTGACCTGCTGGGTGTCGCTGACATCTTCGGCAAATTCCTTGGTCGGCCCCGTAGACAAAGTCACCAACACCTGGACCCTCCCTGCTCCCTGTATCTGGCTTAGCATCGAGGTCAACTGTTGTTCCAATCGACTGCGATAGTCCAACTCCCCGGATTCATTGGATGCAGCAGCCGGCAAGACCAGTTCTTCGCTGATCACCCGTTGGTTAGGGGCCAATTCGGGACTGGAAGACAAAGCCAGCAAGGCCACTGCCCCGATGGCAGCTACCAGGATCGAGGAAATACTTAGCAAGTTCCGATTGGGGGTGGCTGCAGTCCCTTGGGGAGAATCTCTCTCTCCCTCATTGGCCGTGCCCCGATGAGTTCCCCACCAGAAGTGCCACATATCCTTCAGCTTCTGCATGTGATGGTCCCACCTTTTGTCACATCAGTCCTGAAAAACGATGATCACATCAGCCTCATCGATCTGATAAAAACTAGCCACCAGCCGCCGGATTTTCCTCCCTAATCCTGTCACCACCTCCGGTGCCGCAGAACCCACCGAGGGGGTGGCGACCTGGCCGCCGACGACTAGTTGCTCTGTATTCGCCCCGTCACTTCCCGCGGCAACTTCCGGCAGGATACTGACCAGTACCCGTTCAGGCGACCCTCTTTCTCCCATCTGCAACACCACTTCCGCGTCGGCTACGCCATCGAGAACTAACAACATGCTCCGAAGGTAGTGGGTTTGTTGATTAGCAGCTATCTCCAGCATTGGTTTTTCTCCTCCTTCTAAGATCCTTTGACCCATCGCTAGACTGGTTTCCACCGAGGGTACTTGCCGAGAACTGTCCAACCATCGTTCCCATTCCGATAGGTTTATCGCCCTTTCCAGATTCAATAACGGTTGCAGAAGGAAGGCAATGACTACCAGACTCATCACCCATTTGACGAAGGACCGCAATCCAGTGGAAGGCAGTAGTATGTCTAAGAAGCCCAGGGATAATACCAGTACTAAGAAATTTTTCACCCAGGTCATCACCAATTCCACCGAATCCACCTCAGATCCCAAAGCGCCTTGGTGTTCATTGCATCATCAAAGGCATGTTCCCAGCACTGATCACAACGGTAATAGCGACAAAAAACATCACCGCCGTTACTACCACTGCCGCCAGCACCACTCCCAGGGCGGAAGCCATTTGGTCCAGGGCAGCGGCCAACGGTTGATTTGCCATAGGGTGGGCCAGGGCAGCCGCGATTTTGTAAATCAACAACACCGAAGCTAGCTTCAATAGGGGAAAGGCACAGATGATGGCAACGGCCACCAGGCCAAAGGCGCCAATGGCTCCTTTAATAAGCACTGAACCACCGGCAATTACCTCTACGGCACCGGAAAACACTCCACCGATCACTGGAACAAAATTGCCTGCTAGGAACTTAGCTGTTTTCAACCCCACTCCATCGACTACCGGCGCCAAGGCACCCTTGACACTCAACACTCCCAAAAAGCCGGTACACAAAAGCCCCAGGATTACCACCGCGGCCTTGTTTACTAGGCCTGCTAAGGAGCCAACGGGAAAGTCCTTGGCCATGTTCCCCACCACAGCCAGGACCATCGCAATTAGGGCCAGGGGAAATACGATGTTCTTGACTAGAGTTCCCACTAAGACCACGGCACCGAGCAAAACCGGATGCAACACAACGGCCGATGAAACCCCTCCCGCTGCCGCTAACAACGCAGTCATCAAGGGCAAGACCGCCTGCATGAATGCCACCATCTGGTCAATGGTCCGCCGAGCCACCTCAATGGTAACCTGAAAGCTCTTGACGGCAAGGAACAAGAGCACCAAGAAGGAGACGACGATGACCAAGTCACCGGAGGCTTTTCGACTGCCGCTCACCTGCAGGTGCTCGAGACAAGAACACAGCACCATCAAAAGCAACAACTGTCCCAGCAATCTCAGGTTCAGCACCACTTCCCTCAGGAAGTAGCGCAGCAATTCCCCGACTAGATGACGCAAATCAATATCGACATTGCCACCGTCCTGGAAAATCATCGTGACAATGTCTAGGGAGGGAAGATTTTGTTGCACCTCAGCCTCAAGGGACCCGATTACTCGCTCAACGTCTCTCAGATTCAGGCGTTCGACTTGACCTTGAACAACTTCTCGGAGCAGACTAACATTGTCTGGTGTGGCCTCCCCCGGCAAGGCGGTACTCTGCGCCAAAGCCAAAGGGGAACCACAGAGCCAAACCCCTAGGCACCCGGCAAGGAGCCACAACATCCACCATCTGTTCAAACCATTTCCCTCCGACGGATTGCTGCCACCCCTATCCGATGATTTCAGCCAAAGTCTTGATGATGGCCAGCAGAATCGGTATCCCCAAAGCCAGAATGATGATTTTGGCCCCCAGTTCAATGACCATACCAATGGCCGATTGCCCGGCATCTTTACTTAATTCCGTTCCAAAGGAGGCGATGTAAGCAACAGCCATACTTCGCAAGATGATATCTGAATAATAGCTATTGATTCCCGCCTGTTGACTCACTTGGGTAAACACTGAAATTAGCTGAGCCAAGGGGGATACTAACCGCAACAGGGTGATGACCAGAAACAGGGCTCCCAAGAGCAGTGCATACTCTGGATAGTCCCTTTCCTTGATATAAAGAATGAAAACACTGACGATGATGGCTAAAACTACTACTCCGGCAATGTCGCCCATAACAGCACTCCCTCGCCGGCCGCTCTACCAGCGGAACACACTTTCCACTCGATCAAACAACTGGCTGATCAACTGCACCAAAAGCAGCAGCACCAAAATCACCCCGGCCAGACTCAAGAGCTGGGCCTGCTCCTGGCGTCCGGCTTGGTTGAGAACAATGGTGACGATAGCGATTAGAATTCCCAGTCCCGCGATCCGGTAGATTACCGTCACATCCACCCAGCATCCCCCCATCGCTAGCTACATAAGAAATATGCAAATCCCCACGCCAACGGCCCACCCCAGATATCGGTACAAACGGGCCAACTGATCCCGCCGGACCAGGGCCTGCTCTTCCAGGCGCTGCAACCGCAGATTCAGGCCCTTAAGCTTTGCCACTTGATCTGTGCCTTCCGATCGCCCCAGCCATCCCGCCAAACTTTGAATTTCGACCCAATCCTCCCCAGACAGGGATAAATGGGGTCTAACCTCCCTAACACACTGGTACCACACCTTGCTAAAGCTCTGCTCCCTTGAGTCCTGCAGTCGCTGACAGACCCTTTGCCACAGTAGAGCCACGGGCCCATGGGAGGAACGGCCTACAGCCTGCAAGGCCAAGGGGATCGGCGTTGCAAAATACCCGATTTCAGTGATCAGCATTTGAATATCCCTTTGCAGGGTGCGTAACTGACGGGGACGTTCCGCCAACTCACTGGCCTTGAGCGCACCGGCGACGGCACTACCCAGGACGACAGCTAGAGCCGCTACCCATCGCACCGGCAACCCCTCCTCTCCTTCACAGAAGTGATGGCTTCAATAGTTCCGGGACCTTGACGACGGCTGAGCACAACTACCTGGTCAAAGAGATTTTCCGCCAAGAGTTTGGCGACTATCGGTCTGGTGTAAGCCTGCTCCAGACCGGAGGCGTGGGCACTGCTCACCAGGGCAACTCCCGACCGCGCGGCATCGTAGACTGCGTCGACATCCTCGACCCTGCCAATCTCATCGGTAATAATTACCTCAGGGGCCATGGCTCTCAGGATGTTCTGAATACCAATGGCCTTGGGGCAACGATCCAATACGTCGGTCGCCACTCCCACATCAAATTGGGGAATTCCCCGGTGGCAAGCGGCAATCTCCGATCGTTCATCGATGATGGCTACTTGAAATATAGGTAATCCCCGGGAGGGACAGCCGGTACCCAGGACTCGAGCCAAGTCCCGCAGCAAGGTGGTTTTCCCACTATTAGGTGGACCGATGATTAAGGTATTGAGCAGCTGACCATTGTCGGCTAGCATAGCTTCTGCCACGGACAAACCTTTCCCCAGGACTTCCCGAGCCAGGCGGATGTTAAGACTGGTAACATGGCGAATCAGCTTCAGTTCCTCGCCTTCAAGCACCGCTTCGCCGGTAAATCCCACTCGATGCCCCCCCGGCAGGGTCAAGTAGCCGTTCTTCATCTCCTGTTGGAGAGCATAAATAGACCACCGCGCCATTTGATGTAGGGCCTCAACGCACTCGTCACCGGTAGGTACCAAGGCTTTATCCACCGTGGTCAGCTCTCCCGATCCTCCCACAAAGCGGCAGGTTCCATTAACTATGATCTGCAGCGGTCGATTGGCGCGAATTCGCACTTCACTTAAATCACGCACCTGGTGAGGCTGCAGGCGAGCCAGGACCTGACGTAAGCGACTTGGCAAGACCTGTAGAATTTGGTCCCAACCACGAGGACCCAGCGCTCTTCCCGGATTGGAGGCTTTTGATTCCTGGCCGACCACCAATTTCATCGGATTCTCCTCCTTGTCCTATGTATATGAGGCACCTAAAAATAAATGACAGGACGGAGCTGATTAAATCCGTCCTGTCTGTAAAATTACCGGTTCCTGCGGGAATCCGATCCCTATGTTATTCTAGTCGCTGCTCTTCATAACCGTCCATTTCCGTCTCCACGGGGAGATCATATTCGGGTTCATCGAGGTACACTTCCCGGCCGCAATGGGGGCAATTCAAGATATCGCTATCAGCCACATCATGGTCTAGATCGTAGCCGCAATGGGGACAGGCGTATCTAACCCATTCGGAATCGGCGTCAAACCAGGTATCTCCATAGATATCTTCCTGTACCTCAAACAAGTCGTCATCGATGGCATCGATATATTCTTGCATATCCTCGTGTTCCGCCGACAATAACGCGATCTCATGCCCTAAGTCATCAACAATCTCCAGGAGGTGACTCCAGACCTCCCTTACCCGTTGATCCTTGCCGAAAAAATCAGAGCCTGCGATGAGTCCCCGTAAGTAAGCGATTTTCTCCTGTACAGTCTCCACATCGTCACTCCCTCTGACCCAGCGTTTGGTAACCTTACCTCACGGAAATGTTACCATCGCTAGTATCCCCTAGGCCCGAGAGAGATATTCACCGGTGCGAGTGTCGACCCGAATCACCTCACCGACACTGATAAACAAAGGTACTTGAACTACCAGCCCCGTCTCCAAAGTAGCGGGTTTGGAGCCACCGGTAGCGGTATCGCCCTTCACTCCGGGATCCGTTTCAACAACCTCCAGTTCAACGGCAGTAGGCAAGTCAACGCCAATGGCCTCTCCCTGATAGAACTGAATCCCGATGACCATGTTCTCCTTCATGTAATTGGGAGCATCCGCGAGACTATCCACCGGAAGCATGATCTGTTCATAGGTTTCAGTATCCATGAAGTAATACTCGTTGCCGGAATTATATAGATACTGCATTTGCTTTGTCTCGACCCGAGCTCGGTTCAGCCGCTCTCCAGCTCTAAAGGTAAAGTCCCTGACTGAGCCAGTGGTGAGACTCTTGAGTTTGGTGCGGACAAATGCCGCCCCTTTGCCGGGTTTTACGTGGAGAAACTCAACTACACTCCACACATCATTTTCATGTTCAATAGTAACGCCGGTGCGTAGATCGTTAACAGATATCACTGGACTTACTCCTCCTTACCGGAAATCACCGAGACGGCACTTAGCAAGTGATCATCTCTTTGGTTGTACTACTTAAAATCCTGCATCCATCCTCAGTTACAACCACCAGATCCTCGATGCGCACGCCACCCCAACCGGGCAAGTAGATGCCTGGCTCAACGGTAACCACCATTCCTGGAGCCAAGGGATCCTGTCCCCGTTTGGATAGAGTGGGGCCTTCGTGAATCGCCAACCCAACGCCATGGCCCAGTCCATGACCAAACATGTCTCCGTAGCCGGCGCGGGTAATTACATCCCGGGAGACCTGATCCACCTCTGCCCCAGTTTTCCCGGGGGCGACAGCTGCTAAGCCCGCCAATTGTGCCTCTAAAGTAATTTCGTAGATTTCCCGATGCTTTTCCGTTGGCGTTCCAATTACCAGGGTTCGGGTCATGTCGGAACGATATCCTTGCCAAACGGCACCAAAGTCCATCACCAAGAAGTCACCGTCGACTAGTCTTCGGTCCGTCGGTACCGCATGGGGTAAGGCACCGTTGGGCCCGGAAGCGATGATACTATTAAAGGCCAATCCTTCTGAGCCCCGTCGCTTCATCGCAAACTCCAACTCCAGGGCAATTTCCCTTTCCGTCACCCCAGCCTTAATCATCGGCATGATCTCAGCCAAAGCCTCATCGGCAATGGCTGCCGCCTTGGCTATATGCTCGATCTCCCTCTCATCCTTTACCCACCGCAACTTAGATACCAACCCGGTGGTTGAAACCCAGTCCACGGGCACCTTTTCCGCCAGCTCCTGAGCATCGCTATGGGTCACATGATCGGCCTCAAAGGCGATCTGCCGAATTCCCAATAGATCCACCAGTTCTGCCAACGTGTCCGTCATCGTCTGATACTGGCGAATGTCAAATAAAGGAGCTTGCGCCCGACTCTGCTCTACATAGCGAAAGTCCGTCAGCAGATAAGCCTCCGCAGCGGTGAGTAACAGGGTACCGGCAGATCCAGTAAAACCCGAGAGATAGCGACGGTTTTCCGGCTGAGTCACCAGGAATGCCTCATACCCCTGCGTACTGAGCATCTCGCGAAATCGTTGTAGTCTTAACTCATTCATCGTCGTTGGTGGCGCTAGCTGCCGGTAGTCTGCCTGCAAACTCGGCGCCTGCGCCTTCACCCTCTTTCCAAGTTTTTTGTCAGTGCCCCGATAGAAGTCGTAAAAACTCTGTCTGTATTTCTATGGTATCCCAGGAAAATCCTGCCTTAGCCCTGCGGGACCGGGGTGTCCTTCCTACCCACCAAGTTAACCCGGGTCAGTACCTTGACAGAGTCTGGCACCGTAACCTGCAAACGAAGTCCGGCACCCTTAGCGGTAACCCACCCCAATCCAGCTACAGCCAAGTCCCAACCCCGGGGCAGATCCACCTCCTGAGTCTGCCATTTTAGGCCAGCGGTCTCCGGTAGGCACAGGGCACAACGGGACCCAAAGATTGAGGGAGTATCGGTCTCGGTACGCAGTTGTTCAGCTTTGCGCTGTCGGGTACGATGAATGACTACATCTTTCGGGGCATAGGCGGCAACAAGGGATTGCCCCTGCTTGTTCTCAGTCTGGACTTCACCGGGCAAGGTACCCAGGAAATCAATCTGACAATACTGGGACAGTAAGAGGCTCTGTCCCACTTCAACGGGAAACAATCGGCTGGAGAGGGGACGATGGGGAACAAAGGCCCGCTGACAATCGGAGCAGAGCAGATCGCTTAACCGGCCCGTGGGAACCAAGCCCGGCGTATCAACGATGGTCAGCTCCCTTTGTCCGTCGCGACTGGCAAGCTGATATTCCATCGCTCCTAGGGTGGTTCCAGCTAACTCCGACACCGTGGGATCCCTCCCCACCAACCGCGCCAGCAATGTCGACTTGCCGGTATTGGTGACCCCAATTACCGCAATAGTGGAGCCGGGAGCTTGCCACAACTCCGAGCGTAACCGATTTATCCCCTTTCCTTCCTTGGAGCTAATGCCAACACAGGCTCGGGGCTCCAATCCAGCGGTACTAAATCGGTGAGATACCCAATCCTCCGCTTCCTTCCAGGGCACTATCCGGGGCAACAGGTCCATCTTGTTGACGGCCACAAGGAAGGGTCGATCAATCACTTTGAGGAGGACCTCGTCAAAGCTGCCTTCGAAGTCTACCACATCCATCATTACCAGTAACAAGTCAGCCCGAGCAACTGCATCGGCGACAATGGCTAGATAATCATCGGGTGACAGTGCCACCGCCTCTACCTGTCCATAGTGGAGTAATCTAAAACACCGTCGACACAGGAGATCTTCTCTATCCCAAGAGGCTGCTGGAACAAACCCCGGTTTGTTTTCATCTTCTGTCTGCAATAAAATACCACAGCCTTGGCATTGGCGCTGCTTCACCGGTCATTCCCCCTCAAAAACTGCCATTTCCCCTTCGGTGTCACCTGGCGGGACTTTAGTTGATGTGCCGATAGGTACCCCTTTTTGTGCAGGCGCCGGATGACGGAGCGCTCTAACCGACGCATCAAGCGGGTGGTGCGTAGCTCCTTGGTTCCCAGCGGATTGATCAGAACGGTATACAGGTTCAGGCGATTACCGCCAAAGACGTCGGTAAAAACCTGGTCTCCGATCACCATCGTCTCTTCCGGCCCTGTCCTCAGCAATTCCAAGGCACTGCGAAAGGGTTTTTTCCGGGGTTTGACGGCCTTGGCAATCGCCGGGATATCCATTTCCCGCGCCAATGCCTTGACTCGACGAGAAACCCCGTTGGACGCGATACACAGTCGGAAGCCTCGCTCCTTGGCATCGGCAATCCATTCCAGTGTCTCGGTGGGCAGGACCGACGAATCCCACCTGACTATAGTGTTGTCCACATCCAGGATAATTCCCCGAATGCCCTGTTGCCATAACTTGGACAGATCAATATCCGATAGTGATCTATGTACTTCGTCGGGACAAAATCGTTCAATCAATCAAATCACCTTTCTCTACAGAAACCCGGACAATGACGACCCCCAACTAGCAACTGTCCAATATATGGTTACCCACTATTGCTGTTGAATTCGCAGGCTGTAGGGAATTGTCCTGCCCTGGGTTTTCTTGACAACAAGAAAACTCCATCCTCCGCAGAAGATGGAGCCTAAAAACAAATCAAACCCGGTCTATCCCTTGAATCTACCTCATCCATACATTGCCTGATGCAGCTTGCTGATCGCCCTTTTTTCGATCCGAGAGACGTAGGATCGAGAGATACCAAGCTTACGGGAAATCTCCCTTTGCGTCTGACGAATACCGTCAAAGAGCCCATACCGTAACTCCAGTACCTTCCTCTCTCGATTGGTCAAGGTATCCAGCTTGCTGTACAGCTTCTCCTGCTCAACACTGAGCTCCACTTGCTCTGCGACCTCATCGCCCTCTGTCCCTAGGATATCTAACAAGGTTATCTCGTTTCCTTCCTTGTCGGAGCCAATGGGATCCTGGAGAAGCATCTCATTGCGCACCCTTTTTGAGGAGCGTAGGTGCATGAGAATCTCATTTTCAATGCATCGAGCAGCATAGGTGGCCAGGCGAGTGTTCTTGCTGGCGTCAAAGGTGTTTATCGCTTTGATCAGTCCGATAGTACCGATGGAAATCAGATCATCGGTATCTTCTCCGGTGTTATCGAACTTCTTGACGATGTGGGCCACTAGGCGCAAATTCCGCTCTACTAAAATGTTTCGGGCCACTTCGTCTCCTGCCTGTAACCGACTCAAACACTCCGCCTCTTCCTCCTGGGATAGGGGTTGGGGAAAGGCGCTGCTGCCGGTGACGTAGGAGACCAACAACCACGCGCTGTGCAGTAGACCACTTACAATTGCCAAAGCTGTGGCAATGATCATACGCGGGGGGCACCTCCTGCAGATATGGAGTCATCTTATGTTATGTGCCCCCGGCCATAAACGTGCCAGTACCCCTTATTTTTTCCTCCGCAGGATGGAGTAGGGTGTCACCTGCCCAGGATTGGGCATCTGTACCCGCCAATTGGGATGAGCCTGGCTGACGGACTCTCTGGTCTCACAATCCCTCATCCACTCAAGGACATAGGGCCGGCCCTGTTGCTGGGGAACCAGCAGCTCCAGGTGCTCCCCTGCCTCAATACGATTGCGGACATCTACCTCCATCACATCAGCGCCTACATTGGTCACCATACCAACGAAGTCCGCCTGACCAACGTTACTTCCCCCATAGTCCTGAGCTTCAGCTCCCGGTCTGCCGGTGAAAAATCCCGTGGTATAGGGACGATGACTGACCTTGTCCAACTCCGCTAGCCAATCGGGATCCACCTGCCACTCTGCGGGATTGGAGTAATACCCATCGATGGCCCGACGGTAGGCTCCCACAACGGTGGCAACGTAGTGTACGCTCTTCATTCTACCTTCAATTTTTAAACTAGTTACCCCTAACCGAGCCAGATCGGGAATCTGTCCTATCAGGCAAAGATCCCTGGAATTGAAGATAAAGGTCCCCTCTTCCGATTCCTCGATGGGGAAGTACTCCCCGGGACGCTTTTCCTCCATCAGATGATACTTCCACCGACAGGGTTGAGCACAATCACCAAGGTTGGCATCCCGTCCCGCCATATAGGCGCTCAATAGACAACGACCGGAATAGGATACACACATCGCTCCATGAACAAAAACTTCCAGATCGATCTCGGGAACCTGGGCCTTGATTTCCCCGATTTCCTCTGCCGACAGTTCCCGGGCTAGGATAATCCGCTTGACCCCCTGCTCATACCAGAAACGAGCACTGCGCCAATTGGTCATACTGGCTTGGGTCGACAAATGCATTTCCACCTCGGGAAGGATCTCTCGGGCCAAAGCCAAAATCCCGGGATCCGCCACAATTAATGCGTCGATACCAAACTCACCCAACCGCTGGAAATATTCATGGACACCGACCAGGTCCCGATTGTGGGGAATGATGTTAGCGGTTACATATACCTTCACACCCCGTTCATGGGCATAGGCAACCATCTCCGCCATGTCCTCTTCACTAAAATTGCCAGCCCTGGCCCGCAAACCAAATTGCTGACCGGCCAAGTACAACGCGTTGGCTCCAAAGGCAATGGCCGTTTTCCCCTTCTCCAAGGTTCCTGCCGGAGCTAATAGCTCCATAGGTTTTTCTTCCTGTACATGATTCAAAACACTGCCCCTCCTACAACCCAACTCGTCTTCTATTGCGAAGGTGTTCCGCGTAGGTGCGACTAAAGACATGGGTCCCATCGCCCTTGGCCACAAAATACATGTAGTCCACATCCGCGGGTTCAGCCGCGGCTAACAACGCAGCCTTTCCCGGCGAACTGATGGGTCCTGGAGGCAATCCCGCATACTTGTAGGTATTGAAGGGGGAATCGATCTCCAGATCCCGCAGGTACAATCTCGGCCGAGGATTCTCCATTACATATTGAACGGTGGGGTCCGACTGCAACCGCATTCCCACATTTAATCGGTTGTGGAACACGCCACTGATGATGGGCAGTTCCCGCTCCACCATAGCTTCCTTTTCAATAATCGACGCCAAAGTGACGATTTCATGGACGGTATATCCGATTGCCTCTGCCTTGGTTTCAAGCTCCGGCAAAGCCACCTCGACAAATCGTGCCACCATCTTCTTAATGATCTCTTCCTCGGACTGACCGACAGCGAAGATATAGGTGTCGGGAAACAGGTATCCCTCCAAGGCCGGATAGGGCTTGGGAACGGGAAAGCTGTCGCCATAGATCAGCCTTTCATCGGCGACCAGGGCCAAGAACCGCTCTTTATCCACCAGACCATAATCTGCGAGGCGCTGAGCAATCTGCTCCGCATTCATTCCTTCATGAATCAGGACCCGTTTGGTGGCAACTCTCCCAGATTCTAGATTCCCGATAATCTCCATGAGGTTCATACCGGGACTAAGGAGGTAGTCACCGGCCTGAAGTCGCTGATCTGTGCCCAGCAACTGAGATACCCGGGAAAACATGATGCCGCTTCTCACGATGGATTGTTCTTCCAGCAACCTCCCGATCTCGGCACTACTGCTCCCGGCTGGAATGTGCAGAATCGACTCCACTGCCAACTTCGGGTTAGCCAAGGGCAAGGAAGCGTGGGAGGAGACAAAGCCAAGTACCATCAGTACTACGGCACCAAGGGCAACTATTCCCACCAGGAACTGCAACACCCAGTGCATCCCTTGGCGAAGATAACAGCGCCATCGCTGCCAGGGAATCGCAACAAAAACACCAGCGCCCGTCGCTGGCTGATCACGTTTGTCCATCTGCTGCAACCTGCGCTCCCCTCCCTACCGGCACCAAAGCCACTAATCCTCGTTGAGAATCTCTTCGAT
>JAAYGB010000064.1 GCA_012727955.1 Bacillota bacterium | reverse complement strand
TGGGATTCCCTTAATATCTGTTCTTTGAATTCTTGCGTATAATCTCTTTTTGTCATGAAACTTCCCCCTGATCTGAATGATAGCAGATAAAAGGATTTTCTCCAAATCTATTAGGGGGCTAAATAGCACATCATTCAAGGATGAGGGTAGGTCCCTAAAGGGGTAAGGCCCCCTGTATCCTGCAACCGCCAGATGGTATTCCGATAGAGCCCTTCCCGCTTGATAGACCAGATCATCATTATGGATATCGAAGGGAAGATCTGCCTCGATAAAGGGAAATATGCTCATTGGAGTCCCGTTGGGAGTCACACTGACCTTGAGCATTGGAACAGGAAAGCGCGACCTCTTAGCAGCCCAGTCTAGTACTTCCTGCTCCGCATACACTTGCTGTGGATCCGTTGGATACTTCGGCACCCGTACCCGATATCTACCTGAATCGGCTACAAGCACATAGTTGTCGTTTCTGTATCCTCCAGACATCTGACTCAGGGACAGGAGTGTGCCTAGGTCCAGTTCAAGCTCCGCCAGGTAATTCAAAGTCAGTTCCATGAGATCCTCTGCTCCCTTCCGTTGCCTCTGAAGTACTCCTCTCTCTGCGAAAAAAGGCGCCCTTCAGGCGCCTGAGACGATGATGCAGTCGATTTAGCAGCTGCGGGATGGTGTTCTCACGGAACCTTCCGGTTCTCGAAGAATATCCCAGTAGAGCAGAATCACTACCACCGACACTGTTTGAAAGGCCAACAGTGCCGTAACTGCACCGAGATGGTCTGCAACAATCCCCATCACCACTGCCGCAAGGGCACCGACCAATGTGGTTGCCAAAGACTTTACCGAGGCCATCGATGCCCGATGCCTGTCGGAATAAAGCCTTTGAGACAGGTCATTTTTCGCCACATTAACCAAACCATAGAACATCGAGGTGCTGGTCAGCAGAATCGGGGATAGGGAGTTCTGCATAGCGTAGGAAATAACATTGCAGCAAAGACTGTATAGTTTCTCCAGGAGAATTGACTTCTTGGCACCTATCTTGTCAATTACTTTCCCACTGAACCAATAGCTAACTGCCGCCCCGAAATCCCCCAGTGCCCCCGTCAAGCCTATCGCCCAGAGGGGCCAAACCATCCGCAGAAAGGCTGCCCTGAATTGGTAAGAAGCCTCTCCCACTCCCCCAGATAGGCTGTCGGCAACAATCAGCTTAACCAGGCGGGGGTTCTCCCTGACTTCCCGCAGGACCTCGACCAAATCCCGCCATGGGACCACACCTTCCCGGATGGTCGCTGTCCTTGGTTCGTCAACCCATAGCGTAAGCAGCAGACAAATTACCCGAGGAACCACGGAGAGCCACATCACCATTGAGTAGGAACTCCAGTTGAGGACCAAAGTGCCTGCAACCGCTGCCACCGTCAAAGCCCCATGGGCCATGGAGCTGATCCTGCCCAGGTGACCCTTGTAGGTCTCTTCGGCTTGCTCGGATTTGAGAAGATCATACAGCAATGCATCGTTATTTCCACTGAACAATGCCACCGATAGGCCGTCAAAGACAGCTCCGACATACAACAGCCAAACCCCTTGACTTAAGGCGTATGCCAAGGCGGAAACCAGTGATGCCAAGGCCCCAAACACCAAGACCCGCTTGCGACCCATGGCATCGGACATCAATCCCGACGGCAGTTCAAAGACCGTCGTTGCCAGCATCATCACCGAGAGCACACTCATCCCCAGGGTCATTGAACCTGCCACTTCGGCAAAATACAGAATCATCACCGCAGCATAGAGCTTAAACTCGGTGAAAAACTAATCAGACCCAACAGCACCGTGTTCTTCTTGATTAGACTTTTATTCAACTGCACAGCCCCTCTTCACTTATCGGATTTTTCCTGAACTAATAGTGAAGGCAGTGCAATTGACCTGGCAACAGGTTAAGTATGCTCAGTGCAATCTGTTGCCAGACTCCCGTCAATTGCACTGAGCACTTAGGGCTTTCAAATTCCACACAGATTCACTCCTAGAATAACAGCTGACAGCACCCCAAGGGGGGTGTGTACAACTAGTATAGTCTAGAAACTGGTTAAGCGCCATCTCCAAAGAGACGGTGCTTAGTTACCGAAGGGCTAGCTAGCAGGGTAGGCATCCTGAACCAGTTCCAAGTTGACTCGATGCAATCGGGCATACACGCCTCCCTTGGCCATCAGTTCCGAGTGGGTCCCCCGCTCCTGAATGCGACCATCGGTGAGAACCACGATCTCATCGGCATGCAGGATAGTAGACAAGCGGTGGGCGATAATCAAAGTGGTCCGATTGGCCGATAGGCGATTCAAGGCCTCCTGAATCTCCTGCTCAGTGGCAGTATCCAATGCCGAAGTGGCTTCATCGAGCACCAGGATCGGTGGGTTCTTCAAGAACACCCGGGCGATGGATATCCGTTGTTTTTGCCCTCCGGAAAGTTTGATCCCCCGCTCGCCCACGTAGGTGTCGTAGCCATCGGGCAGTGACATCACAAAGTTATGGATTTGGGCATTCTTCGCCGCGGCAATCATTTCTTCTTCCGTTGCCGATGGGTTTCCATACATGATATTCTCCCGAATCGTGCCGGCAAACAAGAACACATCCTGCTGCACCAAACCGATATTTTTCCGCAGGGACTCCAGCTGAATGTCCTTGATGTTCACTCCATCGATGCGAATCTCTCCGCTGGACACATCGTAGAAGCGCAGGATCAGGTGACATAAAGTGGTTTTGCCGCCACCGGAGGGTCCGACAAAGGCCACCGTCTGACCCGGAGCAATGCTCAAATTAATGTCTTCAAGGACTTCCGAGTGCTCGGTATACTGGAAGGACACGTCCTTTAGCTCGATGGCTCCCTTCACCCTGTCCAGGACGACAGCATCCATCTTGTCCACGATACTGGGTTCAATGGTCATGATCTCTACAAACCTCTTGAAACCGGCCATCCCCATCTGATACCAGTGGACGAAGTTGGTCAGCCGTCCAATTGGCTGCAAAAACAAGTTGATAAACATCAAGTAGGCCGTTAGGTCAGCCAGGTCGATGTGCCCCTTGTAGGTATAAATGGCTCCGGCAGCGAGAACGGTCAAGTTCACTAAGTTGGTGAGAAATCTCATCCCCGCGGTGTACTCCGCCTCAGCCTTGTATCCCCGCTGGGTGGCGTTCCTGAAGGCTGTATTAGCCCTGCCAAAGCGCTTTTCCTCATAGGGCTCATTGGCAAAGCTCTTAGCCACTCGAATGCCCGCCAGACTGTTCTCCAATTCCGCGTTAACCTCTGCTATTTTCTCCCTCTGGTTGGTGAGGGCCCGACTCATCTTGCCCCATTGGGTGATGGAAAACCACACCATGATCGGCACCGAAGCAAAGGCGATTAAAGTGAGGCTGAGATTGATCTTGGCAAGATACCAAAAGGAGCCGATGAGCATCATCAGGGCGATGAAGAAGTCCTCGGGACCGTGGTGAGCCAACTCCGTTACATCCCGCAGGTCGTTGACCAGCCGTGACATTAGATGACCAACTTTGGTGTCGTCAAAGAACTTAAAGTCCAGGGTCTGTAAGTGGCGGAACAGGTCTCGGCGCATGGCATACTCCATTTTCGCGCCTAAGGTATGGCCCCAATAGTCGGTGATGTACTGGCAGATCACGTGAAAGACATACAGCCCCAGGAGTATCCCCAGAAAGATAACAATGGACCGAAGATTTTGATTGGGAATAAAGTCCTTCATAAAGGTTCTAGTTACCATGGGAAAAACCAAGTCCATACCTGCCATCAAGCCGGCACAGACCATATCCAGGGCAAACAGCTTCCATTCTGCCCGATAGTATGAGACAAATCGTTTCAACAAATGCACTATTCCATCGGCTCCTTCATCCAGGTACATTCCATCTTGCATTATATCGGATCTAGATAAGGGAACACACTGAGATCCGTTACCACCCAAACTTTCCAAAGAAAAAGGCTGCAGGGGAAAGCCGCCTGCCACTAGATACCCGCATAGCGGAGGATGGCATCGATGACCCCATGGAGGGGCATATCTGTGTTAATTTCATAGTCGGCCCGCTGGCCAAGCAAAGGTTCCATGGTCTCTGTCTGATTCAGAACCCGCTGCAACTATAGGGGATCCTTGCCATGGAGAGATGGGTCCTAGTTGCTAACCGCCGGGCGATGACCTGAGAAGGAGCGTTCAAGAGGACAATAACATCAAACGAGGATAGAAGTTTCCCATGTTCTCCGAACAACCACCGACAAATAAGACATTGGCATCGGTGGTGGACAAGGGCCACTATACCCGGTCTTCCCGCCATAGCCAATCCTTTCCGGGCTTTACCGGCTCACCCAGGTCGGCCGGCGTGATGATGTTATCGGTCCAAGTGCTCCATTCATCGCAGTCAAGAGCGAGGGCCCGGTATCCCCTAGCTGATAGAGCAGCAATTACCGTGGACTTTCCGGTACAAGATAGTCCCGATATTAGTACCCCTTTCAAACCTATCCTCCTTTACAACCCATCCCCGGAAAAGATAAATTCCGCCAATAATTAACGGGGCCTGGCCCCGAATTTCCAATGACTCGATAACGGGACCAGGCCCTAACGGGTAAAATCAATTCCCGGCAAGACTATGCTGCCATGGCAGCCGCCTTGGCTATCGCATTGCGGACAAACTCGAGACTGGCTTTCAGATTCTCGCCCCTATCTCCCGGTGAAATGCCGCATTCAAAGGCCATGTAACCGTCAAAGCCGACATCCATCAGAGCCCTAAAGGCCGCAGCAAAGTCTATGTCTCCGGTACCGGGCTCCAACCTGGTGTTATCGGCCAGATGCACATGCCGAATGTACATACCCACTTCCCGAATTGCCTGTGGTGTGTTAGTCTCCTCAATGTGCATATGAAAGAGGTCGCTGATCAGACGCACATGGTCGTGACCACACCGTTCAATGATCTCCACCCCATCCCTTTGTCGACGCAGAAGATGCTGCTCGTATCGGTTCAAAGGCTCCAACAACAGCAAGCAGCCAGCCCTTCTGGCTGTCTCGCCCAACTCATGGCAAATCTCCACCAACAGATTCTTTTCCAAAGTGATTGCATCTTGATAGGGCGACAGGTCGGGGATGCGGGGTGGGCCAAAAATAGGCGGAACGATCTGCCCTGTAGCCCCCAGCTCCCCAGCCACCTCTAGGTATTGTTTGCACTGCTGAATGCTAGTTTGTCGCTTTTTCGGATCGGGATCAAGAAAGTCAAAGGTAGGGTTACCGCAAATACTGCTGAGAGGAACCGGTGAGTCGACAAAGTCGGCAACCAACTGGTCCAGTTCATCGGGACCGTAATTACCCGCCGAGACTTCAATGCCCTCAACACCGTGTTCCAGCGCCCATTGCTGCTTCTCCTTCACAGTCGCACCGGGAATCAATCCCAGTTGTAAAGCAAGCTTCACAGTACGCGCCTCCCTCCGCGGCACTTTCGTCATGCCTTGGCGATCCCCTCAATTATTAACCCAAGAAGGCCCCCTGCTTGCGCAGCTCCGCTTGAATCGTCTCCACTGGAATCTCGCGAACGGTCTTGTTATCCCTGGCAGCAAAGCCCGCTGCGATCCCGGCACCGTGACCAATGGCGAAGACAATTGGCATTACCCGCACTGCCGAGTGGGCAGCATGGGTGGCGGAAATGCTGCGACCACCCACCAAGAGGTTGTCAAATCCCTTGGGAGTAATGGTCCGATAGGGAATGTCGTACCATTGACCGGGCTCCAGATGTTTCAGTACCGTTCCCTCACCACTGGGGTTGTGAATGTCTACGGGATAGCTGCCGCAAGCGATTACATCGTCAAAGCGATGGGGTGTCAACAGATCCTCCTCCGTCAGGAGGTAGTCACCCATCACCCGGCGAGACTCCCGCACACCCAACTGCGCTCCCGTCTGCTGCAGGTACGCATTGGCAAAGCCGGGAATTTCCTCAATCAGCCATCGGGAAATCTCCCAGGCTTGGCGTCGGGCCTCGATCTCAGCCTTGGTCATGGACTCAGGATCCACGGCGTCATGCTTAATTACCCGGGTCTGGTTAAAGTGGACAACCCCCGGTTGGGTGGTAAAGAAGAAGAGAATGTCTTCCCGGGGACAACGAATTCTTCCGGCTTCTTTGGCCTTGATGTAGGCTTCGGTCATCTCCCGACGAGAGGGCATCGCCTCAATGTCCACACCGGCCATGCGGAAGTTGAGAGTCATCGGCTGGGCCAAGCCATCTTCCTCGCGGCCCTTCTCCGTCTCAGCCCCAGCAAAGAAGGACAAATCGGCATCGCCGGTGGAGTCAACAAAGACCTTGGCAGTAAAGGTTTTTAGGCCATCCTTAGTGGCAACTTCGATGGAGGTAATCCGCCCCTCGGCAGTGTTAGCAGCCGCGAGGAACCCGTGATACATCAACGTCACACCGGCTTCGACACACATGTTCTCTGCGACAATCTTAAAGGCTTCGGTATCGAAGGCCCATTCTTCCCTGGCTCCACCGTAGCTGTTGAGCTCCCTGAGTCCCTCGAGCATGTCTTGGAAAATCCCGTAGATAATCTGCTTATCGCCAGCAAAGTAGGTCATGAAGGGGTTGACCAACATCGCGGTGGCCCCTCCACCCAGGAACCCATACCGCTCAATTAACAAGACATCGGCTCCAACTCTTGCGGCTGCAACGGCGCTGGCGATTCCGCCGGGGCCGCCACCAACCACAATTACGTCATAATCTGTCCGCATAAATCCCACCTCCGATGTAATTCTTGTGCATTTGCCCGTTTATTCCTGCTAATCCTCTCAGGCTAGATACCGCAATCTTCCTGCGATCCCGGGTCGCCCTTGGGGGATAGTGCTCCCCTCCCATCTATCCTGAGACAATCAGGCATAGAAAAAACCTCTGAGCGAAACACTCAGAGGTTAAATGGCTGGGGTGCTTGGATTCGAACCAAGGAATGCTGGAGTCAGAGTCCAGTGCCTTACCGCTTGGCGACACCCCAGTGTGGCGGGAGCGACGGGACTCGAACCCGCGATCTTCGGCGTGACAGGCCGACGTGTTGACCAACTACACCACGCCCCCGTGGGAATGTTATGGAATTGTGGTGCCCCGCCAGGGACTCGAACCCCGGACACCCTGATTAAGAGTCAGGTGCTCTAGCCAGCTGAGCTAATGGCCCACGTCACAGGATTATTATAGT
>JAAYGB010000063.1 GCA_012727955.1 Bacillota bacterium | reverse complement strand
GATTTTCTCCAAATCTATTAGGGGGCTAAATAGGGCGTCGCACCCCTCGTGGGGTGCGTGGATTGAAATTCACTGACCAGCGCCAAGTCTGGCCTCTCTTCCAGTCGCACCCCTCGTGGGGTGCGTGGATTGAAATACCGAGGCGGAGCCGAGGTGACATATGGAAAAACGTCGCACCCCTCGTGGGGTGCGTGGATTGAAATCGTATCGGAACAACTGATAGAATTTACCCTTGACGTCGCACCCCTCGTGGGGTGCGTGGATTGAAATCACACCTCGACGGCTCTGGCCCAGGCTTCTTTGAGTCGCACCCCTCGTGGGGTGCGTGGATTGAAACCACTTGAGACCACTTGAGCAGTGGCTCGCCGTATTGCTCATGTGCCGATGCACTCCTCAATGGGTGCCTGGGTGAATGCCACGCTAGTTGGTGAGTAGCTCATGGGCTAATGGCGGGCCCGATCACAGGCCGCCGATTAAGCCCAGGAGCACAAATGAGATCACACCGGTAATCACGGTAAGGAAGATGTCCTTTCTGGCTGCCGCCACGAGGAACGTTGGGATAGCCGCCAGCAGCCTAGGGTTTGCCGTGGATAAGTCCAGCGCTCCACCGGTCATCAGGATCCCTGGGGCCAATAGAGCCGACAGGATAGCCGTTGGGATATACTTGAGCCAGCGCACTATAGGGGTTGGCAGGTCGATTCTGCTGAGAATAACCAAGGGAATGACGCGGGGTAAGTATGTGACTAAGGTCATGCCAACTAACAGTAGGATGTATTCACTGCGCATCGGGGTTCCTCCACCTTTCCATCACTGCACCGACGGTGGCTGCTATGATCGTGGCAACAATGACATTCCAGTTGTTCGGCAAGAGACTGACAAAAAGCAGAGACAGTGCTCCTGCGATCACTGCAACGACAACTTCCAGCTTAGCCTTGATCTGCATCACCAGGAGCACGATGAACATCGAGGGTAGCACGAAATCCAGGCCGGGAATGCCGCCCGGTGGAAGTACGGAGCCCAGAAGAATTCCCAAGCAGGAGGCAAGGAGCCAGCCTAGATATCCGGTAACTCCCAGACCGGCAAAGAAGGCCCCCTTGTGTTTTTCTTGGGCAATTGTGGCGCTGCCGACGGCAAAGGCCTCATCGGTAATCAAAAACCCAAGAAAGGGCAGCCATTTGCTAGGGGTCTTTCTGAACTGAAGGCTTAAGGCCGCGCTCATCAGAATGTGACGTAGATTTACCATAAGGGTCATCAGAACAATCTGGATCCAGCCGGCCCCAGCCGCTAACATGTCAACGCTGATGAGTTGTGAGGAGCCGGCGAAAACAAACATCGACATCGACAGCGCTTCCAACGGGGTCAATCTCGATTGGACGGCAAGAAGCCCATAGGCTACTCCCACGGGCAGGTAGCCCAGAACAATGGGAACTGCGGTTTTTGCTCCCGACAGGACAGCTTCACGTCTCTTCATCCTTTGATTCCTCCTAGCTATTCCCGATTTATTCGACGGGTTGGAGGTCGTGCCCTTCTTGACTCAAGACTCGTTAACCTAAGTTTGACGAGGGAATTGGCTCGCTATCGGTGTTTGATTCACCTCCCCCTAGGGAATTGCTAAAGGGTGGAGGTGGAGCTATGATCCTGTCAGGAATGGAGATTAGGAAGCACATTGGAACTAACATTATTATCGAGCCCTTTGATGAGAAGAGGCTGAACCCCAACAGCTATAACCTGTCATTGCACAATAAACTTCTCGTCTATGACGAACCGGTGCTGGACATGAAAAAACGAAATGCCGTAGGGGAAATCATTATTCCCGAGGAGGGTCTTGAACTAGAACCCAATCGCCTCTACTTGGGGAGAACCAACGAGTATACCAAGACAGAGAAGTTCGTGCCCATGCTCGAAGGGCGGTCGTCGATAGGGCGGTTGGGGCTAGTTATTCATGTCACCG
Organism: Bacillota bacterium; assembly: GCA_012727955.1. Taxonomy (NCBI): domain Bacteria; kingdom Bacillati; phylum Bacillota; species Bacillota bacterium. The sequence continues at coordinate 2,934 of JAAYGB010000063.1, read as the reverse complement.
CCGGTTTTGGTGATGTGGGCTTTGCTGGCTATTGGACCCTGGAGATGTTTTGCGTTCAACCGATTATTATCTATCCCAATGTGGACATCTGCCAGATCTATTTCCATACGATTAGCGGCGATCACATTCCCTTTTATCGAGGAAAGTACCAGGATAATACAGGAATCCAGCCCAGTATGTTGTATAAGGAGTTTGAAAAGAAAAAGTAACATACATGGAGGACTCCGAAATGAAAATCAGCACATCAACGGACTATTTATTCAGAAGGGTCGGTATGGAAAAGGGAATGAGAATGTACGCCGAAGCAGGCTTCGGTGCGATTGACTACGGGATGTTTCATCTTACTCCCGACGGAGAAGTATTTACCAAGTATTCAGCCAGTGAGTTCAAGGAGTATTTTGACAACGTTCGCCGCACTGCTCATGACTGTGGGATCGAGGTCTATCAATGTCATGCTCCCTTTCCCCTTAAGGTCTTTGACGAAGAAAAGGACCCGATGCTTCTGGACTGTGCGATCAAATCGATCTATGCCGCTGCCCATCTAGATTGTCCTTATATTGTCATTCATCCGGTAATCCACCCCTCCTATGTACATGGGCAAAACTACGATGAATGTCGTAGAGTGAACTTTGAGTTTTACGGGGCAATGGTGCCTGCGCTCCGGGATACAGGCGTAGTGATGTGCATTGAAAACATGTTTGCCCGGGATCCAGAAACAGACAAACGGGTGCCGACCACCGTTTCCAAGGTGGAATGGATGATCGACTTTATCGATTCTCTCAACGATATCCACGGCGGTAATCTCTTTGCAGCCTGTCTCGACACCGGCCATGCGGTGATTTCCGGCTCTGGGCCCTCCCACATGCAGCGGGAGCTTGGCCACAGGACTGCCATCCTCCACGTACAGGACAACGATGGATTGGTAGATATGCATCAAATTCCTGGGCGCGGCAAGATCAACTGGTCAGAGTTCGTATCCGCCCTCCGGGACACTGGGTATTCCGGCACCTTCAACTTCGAAGCCGACTCCTTTTACGAACAATGGGACAGTGATGTGTACGGAGAAGAAGTCCTCCAAGAGGCCTGCCGGATGATGTACACCGTTGGACGTGCGCTGGCAGATAAGATTCGATGAGTCTAGAGTGGTAATGCCGTGTTAGTTGTAAATGTTGGACATAGGCATGTTCTTTCCGAGGCATATACAGATGAAAGGTAGGTCCTCGCTCTGTTGGTGACGCGGTGCGAGAAGCCGCTGATCCATACTCACTCTAGTTGATGGGAGGAATTGAAGGTGAAGTTTGCCTTTATCGGAGCGGGCAGTTTCGGCTTTACCCGTAAACTGGTGAGAGATATTCTCTCCTTCCCGGCATTGCAGGACTGTGAAATCGCTTTGATGGACATCAATGCCAAGAGGTTAGAGTACATAGAACAGGCGGTCAAGAAGATCGTGGCTGCGGGTAACTATCCCACCAGGGTGACCGCCACGATGGATCGGGCCGAAGCCTTGGAGGGTGCCGATGGCGTTGTCATTACTATCCTCCAGGGCGGCGTGGATGTGTGGCGTACCGATATTGAAATTCCCAAGAAGTACGGGGTGGATATCAACGTCGGCGATACCCGGGGTCCTTCGGGAATCTTCCGGTTCCTCCGAACAGCTCCCGTAATGCTGGATATCGCCCGAGACGTAGAGAAGTATTGTCCCGATGCCTTGGTCCTGAACTACACTAACCCAATGGCGATGCTGATTCGGGCGATGCAAACGGAGACCAACATTAAGCTGTCCGGTTTGTGTCACAGTGTTCAGGGAACTGCCGAGATGCTGGCCCGGTGGATTGGGGCACCGATGGATGAGATTACCTACTTCTGCGCTGGGATCAATCACCAGGCCTGGTATTTGGACTTCAAGTGGAATGGCCAAGATGCCTATCCCTTGATTCGCAAGGCCATCGAGGAAAACGAAGAGATCTACAACGAGGAGCAAGTTCGCAATGAGATGTTCCTCCACCTGGATTACTACGTGACGGAATCCAGTGGACACAACTCCGAATACAATGCCTGGTTCAGAAAGCGGGAAGACCTGATCGAAAAGTACTGCACCCACGGTACCGGTTGGAATCCCGGTGAGTACGCGTATATCCTCAAGGAGTACCTAAAACGGGAGGATACCTGGGAGGAAGAGATCAAAAAATGGCTGGCCCAGGACGAGGTGAGCCTGCAGAGGGGTAACGAGTATGCTGCCAGCATCTTCAACGCGGTGCTCGGTGATGGAACGATGTTTGAGTTCAATGGCAATACCCGCAACTTTGGACTCATCGACAACCTCCCCGAGGGATGCTGTGTAGAGGTACCGGTCCTGGCTTCCAAGCGTGGTTTGGATCCGATTCGTGTAGGACCCTTACCAGAGCACTTGGCTATTTTGAACAACGTTAACGCAATGTGTGAAGAATTGGCGGTGGAAGGCTCCCTGACCGGGGATAAGCGCAAGATCTTCCATGCCATTTGCATGGACCCGCTAACTTCTGCTGTCTTGAGCTTACAGGAAATTCAGGACATGGTCGACGAAATGTTTGAGGCCAATAGGGAATGGCTGCCTCAGTTCAAATTCTAGTCGAGGCCATCGAAGGGAGAAGGGGACTGCTTAGTCACCGGGATACCGGGGGCCTAGCAGTCCCCTTTTGTGTTTTCCTCAGCTGTCGAAGTTGGATTTGGTGAGGTCGTGTAGGGATTCCTTAGAGTGGGCAGTAAAAAACCACCGAAGACCTGCTGCAAGCAGAGATCCTCGGTGGTTTTCTAACCCATTGCTTTATTTTGTGCGATCGTCAACATAAAAGTGATCCACTGGCCGTCTAAAACTGATCCACTGGCGCTGGTCTAAAAGTGATCCACTCGGCCGTTTAAGACTGATCCACCTTGACTTGTCGTGCCCTCCCTTCT